>JALHWS010000059.1 GCA_022866885.1 Candidatus Microgenomates bacterium
CATTTATTCATTTGTGGTAGCTGACCTTCACGGACATGTTTCAGATATCCCGATGGTTTTTCTGATTATCGCTTTGCTTTTAACTATTGTGATTGAAGAACGTAAGGAGAAACGGCCGGAAAACATGTCTCCTGCCACATCTAAACTGTCTTCATTCATTGCCGATTTCGAAAACCATACTTCCATCTCTTTTTACAAAATCGGCCTACTGGGAATACTGCTGGCGGTCATGTACATGACCAACGCCTGGGACGGCTTGATTTATATGGTTTTGTGCGGAATGGTTTTTCTCTATGTCAATATCAGAAGGAAAAAGACGGATCAGCAACTCAGTTTATTTGCCGTTTTATATAAAACATTTTCCGCTTCCCTTTTCCTGCTGTTTTTCTTCCTGGTAGCCAATCTTCCATTTTCCCTGAATTTCAAACCGTTTGTCTCGGGCCTGGGAGTTTTGTGCGCGCCAAAATTCCTGGCTGACAAAAAAATCGGCCCACTCCTTTTTGAGGCCGACCATTGCCAAAGGTCGCCTCTTTATATGATGGTTCTGCTTTGGGGATTTTTCTATTTCAATGTCCTCGGTTTTTTGACGCTTGTCATTTGGCCGAAAATCGGCTCTTTCCGGCCCCTTCGGGAGCTTAAAAACAAGTTAGCATCGCTTATCAACCTCAATCCCATCGATATTTTTGTCAGCTTACTTATCTTTATCTCCACTCTTCTGCTGATTTTCCCGGAATTTTTCTACATCAAGGACATCTATCCCGCCCATTACCGGGCCAACACCATGTTTAAGCTCGGCTACCAGGCTTTCATGATGCTCGGGATCGCCAGTGCCTATATTTTCTTCCGAATCAGAGCGGAAAAAGAAAATAAAGGAATAAAAATCGGCTTTATCCTCTACACTTTTTGTTTTCTGCTTCTTTTTACCCTGGTGGCCATCTATCCCCAATTTGCCATCAACTCTTATTACGGCAATTTGCAAAAATATTACGGTCTAAACGGCATCAGCTGGATGACCAGCCAATATCCGGATGATTACAACGCCATCATGTGGCTGAATAAAAATATCAACTGCGAGGGAACAGACTGCAATAAACAGCCGGTCATTGTAGAGGCCAACGGCGATTCCTACACCGACTTTGACCGGGTCTCCGCTTATACTGGGTTACCAACAATTGTCGGTTGGCCGGTCCATGAATGGCTTTGGCGCGGCAGTTATGACGAGGCCGGCAAAAGGATCCCGGAAGTAGCGGCTATCTATGAGTCAAAAGATATGGAAAACACCAGGGAAATTCTCCGTAAATACAATGTTGAGTATATTTTCCTGGGAACACTGGAAAGACAGAAATACCCGGCTTTGGATGAAGAAAAAGTCTTGAAACTGGGAAAAGTGGTCTTCGAAAGCGGGACAACGAAGATTATCAAAGTCTCCCCAAATTACACTCTCTAGACGCGTAATTATTGCCGATTGACCCTCGAAAGGGAAATCGGACGCCTGGGACGTAAAAGCGAGCGTATATCTTCTTTAACGGGGGGATAAGACGCCTGCCCTACATCTTATCCACCCCCTGAAAAAGACATTTTCGCTCGCTTAACGTCCCTACCACGTTAATCACGAAGTGATTTTACGTGGTGCCCTACATCCGATTCCCCATCCCAAGATCAATACATTTACCTGCAATAAAAAGCGTCTTAATAAACGCCCAAAGAAAAACTCTGGTTTTTGCCGCAAACGGCAGCCACCAGAGTAAATAAAGAAAGAATCTGCAAAAATAATTTATAGGGCAATCTTGTCATAGGACAGTCCGCCAGCTGGCGGATTCTGTTCAGTCGGGCCATTCTAGCACTCCGAAAAATACTTGTCAAGGGTAACGGCTTAATCTGCCGATCTAATTTGAAAGAGGAAATATGAAATTAGCAAAATAATATGTTAAACACTACTTGTAGTATACAGACGGAAAGGATAACACTAAATAAACGTTGATGTTTTTTGCCGGTCTGACGATTTTTTTAGGATTTTTACGCAGGAAAAATTTCTTGACAGGGAAAAAGCTTTTATGATAAAGAAGATTACAGGAATTGATCATCTCTGCTCATTTGATGATCAATACCATTACTAAAGAGCATTACTAATCGTAGCCATGACCCGCTAGCGTTAGTGATGCTCTTTTCTTTTAGAGTGTAACCACCGGTATACTCAATCCTTTGTCTCTTAATTTGACAAACTGCTCTTTAGCAGTTTTTTGAAATTTCTCCCACTCAAAATCTCTTGGTCTTGTTTCCCTTCTTTTATTTTCAAATAGTTTTGCGAAAACTTTTTTAAACATATCTTAAATTAAGATAGCATGTGTAAAAGTCTCTGTCAAGACCCTATAGTTGTCAAAAGCGTGAAAACCTATATACCTATAGTATGAATATATAACTATAGAGCCATAGAATAAGCTGATAAATTTATAAACAATGACTGTGGATAAGGGTGTTGATGAAAATATTACCAAAAAGAGGATATTATTTTACCTTTGAAGAGATCCTGTTCCCATTACATCAATGTACGAGTATGCAATGCTATTAAGAATCATAAGTAATCTGGGATCTACCCCCCCCATCTTAAGCATCTCAAGGTCCTCTTGAGCGCTATCACCTCCTGATATTTTTTTTCTTGCTCTTTCAATTGTTGCCGAGAACTCATCTTCAGTCATTCTGCTTTGCATACCCATTAATACCGCCTCATTATCATTATTCTTCTCCATCGCCTGCCTGAAATTACGATTAAAATATGCAGAAATCTGGAATTCTCCATTTTTCCCGCAAACATACTCGTAACAACCTTTAACAAATGTTTCTTTTAGGGCAACATTATCATGCATCGGCTTATTCTGTGTCATTTGATCATAAAAACTTTCGATGGTAATTATCCATGGACTTAATGCTGTACGTTGTAATTCTCCTCTATGTAATTTTTGATATTCGATTGTTGGATCAGATAATGAAGCTTGAAAGAACTCATAAATACTGGGTCTTACAAAAGTCATCTCTGAAGATTTATCTTGTACTTGTAATGATAAAGACGCAAGTGAATTTAAACTGCCTTCCGAATAAGAAAGTTCTTTTAAAAATGATGACAAAACAGGAAGTCCTAGTCTCCATTTTAAAGGCTGTGTAGACTGCGCTTTAGAAGCAATATTTTTATCTAGTCCAAACTCTTGAGTAACTCTATCAAAAGTTACCACTAAGGGCATACGTGATGGCCTCATGGCTTCTAGACTTGTTAACATATATTTATTTGAATAATAGATTTAAATTAAGATCATTAAAACATATCCAGAATAATTTTAACAATCTGTCTGTATTCTTTCGGCGAGATCAGATTGTTAAACCCTAATTTTTTGGCTTCCTTAATCCGTCTTTCCAGTCCAATGACGTTTCTGATCTCTCCAAGAAGGCCTACCTCCCCTATCGCAACTGTTTTCTGCGTTAAAGGCTTATTTTTGAAAGAAGAGACAATAGCCAGACAAATCCCCAGGTCTGCCGCCGGCTCAAAGACCTTGATACCAGAGGCGACATTGACAAAAATATCAAATTTCCCGAGAGGCAGTCTCAAATGCTTCTGGATTATGGCCACTAACATCTGGAGACGGTTGTTATTGATGCCATTCCCTATTCTTCGGGGCATAGGGAGCTGCGAAGCCACCGTTAAAGCC
>JALHWS010000060.1 GCA_022866885.1 Candidatus Microgenomates bacterium
AGACAGTTTTGCTATCGTCTGGGGAAACATTCCAGCGCAACAGAACATTTTGGTCAATATCGAGTTTATCGAAAAAAGAGATCCTAACCTTCTGGGTAAACCAAAACAGGAATATGTCACCAACTGGTATAAATTTTTCTCCGGTCTCAAGGGTGTGGCCAAAGTCGAACCTTTTACCAATGTAAGCGGCCTTAAAGGTTACAAAGCTTCTTTCACCAATTGGGCCAACACTTCACCTAATACCGATATCTTTTTCGAAATCCCCAATAAACCGGAGATTATGCTGCATCTGGCCAACGGCATTTTGGAACCGGCGATCTTTGATCGGATGGTCGACAGCGTCAAATGGATCACACCTACCCCGAAAGCAAAAGCGACCGCCACCCCGTAATTAATACAATTTTCACTTCCCGGCTTTTCTGATACAATGGCGATAATTCATGAAGAAATATTATTTCCTCTTAATCATCTTCCTCGGCCTGGTCATCAGACTCCTTTTAGTCGGTAACACCGGCTTCATCGCTGATATTTCCTTTTGGAAATCCTGGGGTCTGGCCGCTCTTGACCACGGTATCGTCTGGACGGCACATAATACCAACATCAACTACCCGCCAGGCTTCATCTATGTCTTGTGGCTCATGGGCAAACTTTATTCTTTCATCGGCGATCCGCATGATTACTACACTTTCTGGCGCGAAAACAATTTCGGTTTTCTCCTGGTTTGTAAATCCATCGCCGTGTCTTCCGATGTCATCATCGCCTGGCTGATCTATTGGTTTTTCTCTAATAATATTATGCAGGTAATTGCGAAGCATGGCAAAATTTTCGCTGATCGCATTTTGAGCGAGAGAAAAGGAAGTCTCATGGAGGGAAGAAGGCTTCGTCTCGAGCGAGTTGCGGATCAAGAAAATTTTGTCAGCGAGCGATTACCTCTTCTCCTTTCAGCTGTTTTTTTCCTCAATCCCATCGTCATCCTCGATAGCGCCCTCTGGGGCCAGGTGGAATCTTTCGGCATTTTATTCACTCTGGTGGCTATTATTTTAGTCTTTAATAAGCGTCCTATCCTGGCGTCAATGATTTTCACCGTCGGAGCCTTGATGAAACTGCAAAATATCATCTATATCCCCATCTTTTTCCTTTTCATTTTCCGAAGTTTTGACCTGAAAACCCTTCTCAAATCACTTGCCGCAGCGACCATGGCTTTCTTCCTGGTTACCCTCCCGTTTATCTTCGCCAACGACATGAAACAAGTTTTGTATCTTCTGACTCTCAACAGCGATTATTTCCCCTGGCTTTCCCTAAACGCCCATAACCTTTGGTGGATCGTGGCAAAAGCCGCCGGCATGCAGATGTCTGACAAAATCACGGTTTTGGGGATTTTAAATGCCAAAACCACCGGCCTGATCCTCTTCTCCGGCTGTTATTTGTTATCCTGTATTTTGGTTTACCGCAAACCCAATCCCCGCAACTTTTTCCTCTCCCTCACTTTTGCCATCTTTGCCTTCTTCCTCTTCACCACCGAAAGCCATGAAAGGTATAGCTATCCTGTTATCGTATTCCTATTATTTATGTATCCTTTTCTAGAAAATAAAAACATAAAGGTAATTGCGAAGCACGGCAAACAATTAACCCTACCATATTTCTGGATCCTATATATTTTGCTGACTATTGCTATCTTCTTCAACATCCACACCGGCTTGGTCTACAACTATCCCCAAAACGGCTGGCAACTGCTGACTTTTATCTCTTCCCGGCCGCTCACGATCGTCAATTCTTATTTTCTGGTCATCCTGTTTTTCATGCTTTTGCCTTTTATTTTCTCCCAAATATCTTTCTCTTTTTTTTGGCTGGTAACCGGTTTCGTCGCTTTAGCCTTTTTGGCACTTAACTCCGGTTACATCCTCACCAGTAAAGTTTCGCTGACTTCTTTCAAACCAATTAGCATCAAACAGGACTATGGTATTTTGCAGGTGAATAAATCCGTCAATTCTTTCTCCGGCTGGAAATCCTGGAACCGGCTGTCCAATAATTATTTTTATTACCGCCAAGGTTTCGGCACCCATGCCAACTCCACTTTGATTTTTGATCTGAATGGGCTGTTTAAGACTTTCGAGACGGACGCAGGCATCGACACCGAAGCGCCGACAACCGCCAGTGTCATTTTCAAAGTGATTGGCGATGATAAAGTGCTTTACACCAGCCAGAAAATGGGTCGGTTTGACTTTCCGCAACATTTAAAAGTCGACGTTTCCGGCGTGAAATTTCTGTCTCTCGTCGTCACTGACGCCGGCGACGGCATCAACGGCGATCATGCGGATTGGCTGAATCCGATTTTATTAAAATAAATTCAAATTACAAAATTCAAATGACAAATCAAATTCAAATGACTAAATGATAAAAGATATTTTGAATTTTGAGTTTTGAGCTTGATTTGATATTTGAACTTTGAATTTTAAACTTTCTATGATGAAACGAATAGCTTATATGATTTTACTTCTCACCATCGTCTTTAACCTGTGGCTCAACTATCCCGAAACCAAAATCCTGGCTGACCCCAATGATAATATTTTCCAGTATTCCCTGGTGGCCAGAACCAATTGGGTTTGGGAAAATTACGGCTGTCCCCTATCTCCCTCCTGTTTACCAAATCTGGTTGATCACAATGTTCCGACCTGGGCCG
>JALHWS010000061.1 GCA_022866885.1 Candidatus Microgenomates bacterium
AGTTAAAAGAAATAAAATCTTAATGAAAAAAGTTCTTATCTCCCTCATCTTATTCTTTGCCGCTTTTTCCCTTCTTAGTCATAAATTGGATTATGGTTCGCTGGAACCGTGGGATGAGGCTTGGTATGCAGAAGTTTCAAGGAATGTCCTCCGGGGCGATATTTTTATCATGAAATCAAATGGATCGACCTATATCGATCATCCGCCGCTCGGTTACTGGAGTGAAGGATTGTTTTTTAAAGTCCTGGGCGAATCAGAATATTCCGCGCGTCTGCCTTCAGTGATTTTCGGTTGCCTGACTATTGTCTTGGTTTTTTTGTTGGGAAGCAAAATTTCCGGCATGAAGGCCGGTTTGGCTGCGGTATTGATCCTTTTTACCTCAAGATGGTTTCTGCTGCGGTCCAGAACCGGCAACCTTGAGCCTTGCTTGATGTTTTTGCAGCTTTCAGCAGTATATCTTTCCTGGGATGCTAAAAAGGTTAGCAGGATCTATCTGGCATGGTTTTTATTCGGACTTTCATTTCTGGTAAAAACTTTTGCTTCGGTGACTTTATTGCCGTTGATGGTTTACAACACTGCCCTTTTTCATAAATATCATCCTTTATCGGCAGAAAATATCAGGAGCCTGATTTTATTTTTTATCGTCCCTACAGGAACCTGGTACGCGTACAATACGGTTATCTTCGGCAGATGGTTTATTGATAAAAATATTTTTACTGTTGGACTGCGAAGAGGTGATACAAACGGACTGACATGGAGTAATATCAGTAGTACTTTGCTTTTATTGAGATCGGTTATTCACCGCTGGTTTACGCCTTTTATTTTATCGTATTTGTTATCTTTTCTGTTATTTTTCCGTAAATTGGATATCAAAAGATTGTTTATATATTTTATCTTCATGTTCATTCCTTATATAATTTCTTCGCAGACCAAATCATGGCATTTAATCCCTTTAACCGTCCCGATTGCCCTTTTGATTGCTTGCTTTCTGTCAGAATTTGCGGAGAAATTTACCGGACATTCCCAGCGTATCCGTTTGGTTGCATTGAGTTGCATATTTATGGTTGCTACAATATCTTTTAAGGAATTCATCCCGGAAGCTTACGGAAAGAATACTACCCCGTCGGATCAGAAAGTCATCGGAGGTATGATCAAAAATTTGCCGGGACCAGTATATTTGGATACGTATAAAAATCTGGAGCCAACTGTATTCTACTATTCCGACAGGAAAGTATTGCTATTAAACGAAAACAGCGATTATTCCGCAATCGGGATGAAAAGGCCATATACATTTATCACCGGTAGTCACAATATCAATATTTCCGATTGCCAGCTGATTACCTCAATTGATAAAGTCAAAGTGATTCACTGTTCATAATATAACAGTCGATTCTGATAAAATGCTTAAGAAGCGGGATCCCATCGGGAGTGGGAGAGATCGACGCGGTTACCTTTGAATACGACACCATCAGAAACGAGTTTCTGTTTTTTCTTTTTTAACCCGCCTGAGGCAGAA
>JALHWS010000012.1 GCA_022866885.1 Candidatus Microgenomates bacterium
CCTTCTCGGCATCGCGCCCGTCCCAGTCGCATTCGCCGCGCCACTTGATGTGCCGGCCGAAGCGCCTACCCGTCAGGAAGGGGCAATAGCGTGCGGTTTGAGTTGGGTAGGGGGACCCGGGGTCGGTTTGCCCACCTGTACTGTCGCGTTGATCTACGAAGGAGCCAAGGTGGTGGGTATAGCTGTCATCCTAGTCGGCATTGAGGAGGGTATAAGGTATGTCCTACCTGAGCTACGTTTCGTAGGGGATGAACGCACGAGGTCGGTCGAGTTCAAGGGACATACACTTCTCATCACGCTCACCCCCAACTACAGCCTGGTCCGCTCGGCCACGGCGACCGCGATCACGGACGCGATCAAGAACAATTGTGGTGCAGGGAGAGCGGGGAAGACGGTCGCGGAAATTGAAGAAGCCATTCGGCGTTCCGTGCAGTTGTCCGCAGAAAGCATTGCCCTCCAGTACGGTTACACCAAGGTTGGAGCCAGAAGTTGGGCTTTCGATCAAGCCGAGGTGGCCGTGAAAAAGTACCGTGAAGGTTGCACTCCCGGTACGGGCATTCAGATCGTTCCGCCTGGTCCCATGACTAGCAGTCAGGCCGATTCGCGTCGCTCGACGGCCACGCCAGGGGCGAGCTCTGATCGGTGCTGCACCAAGTGGTGCCATGCGCTGTATTTGCGGACTAACCAGAATGATCTTTGTCCAAGCGGCAAATGGTTGGACGGTACAACCCCCACGTTTACTCTGCCAGCGCCGGCCACTCCTGGTGGAGGAATTGTCTCCGCAAGTTCTGATAGGTGCTGCACTTTCTGGTGTAGTCAGCAACTGAATGCGACACTGTTGTGTCCGTCAGGAAACTGGCCGCCTGGTGTAACGCCGCCACCGGCTCGCCCGCCGACACCGCCGCCAGCAGTCGATCTTGGTTATACCGCCCGCTAGGCGCGCGGCCCGGCCGTGATCATTTAGTCGTCGCCGGGGCCTTTTTCCGCCCTAACGACTAGTCCCGAATGGGATTTTCGAAGCGCATTAGGCGCCTCAAATCCCGCTCGGGTAGAAATTATAAGTCAACGATTGTTAGCATCTTTGTCCTTGGGGCTTGTTTGGGCTGGTTTAGGCCAGTTTACTGCGTGAGCAGTTTTACCAGATGGGTCCCAAGGATGTTTTTTTAATTTCCTCTAACAAAAGACGTTTTAAGCAGCTAGACAGCACAACCGGGGGGATTTTTTTTGGGGAAAAAATCTTACTAATTCTTACTAATTAAGGGAATATCCAGTTAATTTTACGGAAGAAGAACCTGTTAGACTTTTCCGATTCTAGTCTCGTGATCCTCGATTTGGTCTTTATAACCTGATATAACTTTTTGTTCCTCGCGTACGGCTTTAATTTCTCCCATCAGTTCATCCATTTTCCTGTAAAATTCCTCTTTGGAAGGAAGAAATTTTAGCTTCTCATTTAGCTTACTCTCGAGCTTACTATCAAGTTTACTATCAATCAGTGCCTCTATTTTATCCAAGTCTTTTTTACTTAGCATAGGTAAAAATTATCGTAGCCCGTGAAAGTCTCTTTGTCAATAAAGAAAACAGCAATAATATTATTGTTCCACTTCTTTACATTAAATATCAGTATTTTACATTAAAATGGGGCTTGACGGCTTGTGAAAAGTATAGGAAAGTAAGTTTATGAACCGACGCCTGCGCCTACTTTTATCCTATTCCGTTTCTATTTTAGCCCTTATCAGTCTATCTGCCCTGCGTCCGCCCACAGTAGCGGCCGATTGCGGCGGTCCTTATCCGCCGGCTCCGGCCAAAGTATCAGCCGTTTCCGGTCCGGGCGGCGGAGAAGTCACTCTTTACTGGGACACCTCAGCTTATGCCAACCGGTATGCGGTTGCTTACGGCACCCAAAGCGGAAAGTACGTTTATGGCGCGGATAATATCGGAGGAGAGAAAACCCGGTCATCTACGATCAAATCCCTTTCATCCGGCACCAGATATTATTTCCGTCTGGCCGCCGCCAATGGTTGCGCTTCCAGCCCATTTTCAGTTGAAGTTTCCGCGGTAGCCGCCGGCGGGGGAGCGGTAGTCAGTCAGCCGGTTAGTCAGGCGCCGGTTGGCGGACCGTCAGTATCAGAAGTGAAAGCGCCAGTCCAACCGATGGTCAGCTCCAAATTATCCGCTTATTCCGGTCCGGGAGTTGGTAATGTGACTTTAAGCTGGCCAAGCATGGACGGGGCGGATAATTATCACCTGGTTTACGGCACACAGGCAGGCAAATATCTCTATGGCGCTTTGAATATCGGGAAAATAAATAAATTCACTGTCCAGAAGCTCAATCCCGGTAGTACATATTATTTTGCCTTAGTGCCGGTTTCAGGCGGGCGGGCAATGTACACGACCGCGCCGGTTTCGGCACGGGCTTATGTTTTAGTGACGGAGATTGTGGAAACAACCAGAGAAGCTCTAGTTCAGCCTCAGCCAATGGTCACCCAACCTCCGCAACCGCCGCCTTCTGAAATCTTTGCTCCTTCTCCGACGGAAGCGGTTGTCCAACCGGTGACGGAAGTGCCGCCGGGTACCGAGGGAATCCCGGGAGATACGACCGTTCCTCCAGTTCAATAAATTGAAAAAGATTTTAGTTGTTTGTCTTCTTCTCTTTTTTACTGCCGCTCTTTTATACGAGAGTTTTTATGATACTCCCACTTATGACGAACCGGCCAACATAGCCGCCGCTTATGCCTACGTTTATAAAAACGATTTCCGGATTTATCCTGACAATCCGCCGCTGGTAAAGATTCTGGCCGGATTGGCACTTTTTCCTCTCCGAAATTCTATTAAATTCCCTGAGAAATTAGAAACTTACAGTAGTCCGGAGAAATTTGACCTGTATACCTTTGGCCGGGATTTTCTGTACAGGAGCGGCAATGATGCACAAAAGATTATTTTGTTATCAAGACTGCCGAATATCTGCCTTACAGTCGGCTTGGGACTGCTTCTGTATCTTTTTGCCAAAAAACTTTCAGGAGAAAACGCCGGCCTTTTAGCATTATTACTTTATTCCCTTGACCCGAATATCCGCGGCCATGGTCACATCCTAGCTTTTGACATCCCGCTGGCTTTTATCATTGTTTTGATACTGTATGTGACATATAGACTAATAATTAATGATCACTTTGCGAAGCACGGTGAAAATTTTCGCAGAATGATGAAGGCAAAGTTGAAGGAGACAACCTGCCTGCGCAGACAGGTTTCGGAATGCGGGATACCAAGTTTGATTATCTCCTTCCTCTTCACTCTTGGCTTTCTCACGAAATTTACTTTTCTCTTTTTTGCCGTCATTTACTTTTTCACGCTCTTTCTATACAGGCGCCGGTTGGCTATCTATATTTTCATTTCCTCGTTACTGGTTTCTTTCGGGGCCTTATGGCTATTTGGAATTTTGACCAACTATAACAGAGTAACCTTAAACTATGACAAACTTCCACTTATCGCTTCAGCCAATGAGCAATTGAAAAACAATCCTGTTTGGCGGGGGATGAGAGGGTTGCCGTTGCCGTATTATTACAAAGCGGGGATCATGACCATGTACACCCATAGCCTGGCCGGCCAGCCGGCATATTTGCTCGGGGAAGTCAGGATCAGGAATGACTGGTTTTTCTATTTTCCGGTTAGTTTCCTGTTGAAAGTGCCGATCCCGACGCAGATAATAATATATTTGGCCATGTTTTATGCTCTTAAGAAGAGATTACGACCTTTTCGATACACTTGGTTCTTCCTCATGGGCTTTTTCTTTCTTCTGGGTATGATGTTTTTTTCGCATATCAACAACGTCTTCCGCTATCTTTTCCCAACTTATGTTTTATGGATTTTGGGAGCGAGTCAAGTTATTTTCATGAAGACAAAGCCGAAGGAGGCGATTATGGAGAAATTCCGTCTCCGAGGATTTGCCGCATTATTTATCTATCTTTTTCTCACCAGCTTTTTTTCTTTCCCTTACGACTTGTCTTATACCAACGAATTGACAGGCATTCCGCCAAAAGGCTACAAATATCTTTCCGACTCGGAAGTGGATTGGGGACAGGATCTAGGAAGGCTAGGAAAGTGGTTGAAAGAGAATAGTTTGGATAAAGAAACCATCACTTTAAGCTATTTGGGGACAGCCGATCCGCAGTATTATGGTATCAAATATCAGCCGTTGCGTTATGATATGCTGGATTCATTGAGAGGAATAGTCGCCGTTTCCGTCGGCAACCTTACGCTGGGGGATTGGCAGGTGACCGGCACTTCGGATTACAAGTTAGGTTTAGTCAAAGCGCCGCTGGACTTTTTAAGAGCCAAAAAACCGGAAGCGGTAGTAGGGAAGAGCATATTTGTGTATAAGTTTTAATAAATTTAAAATTCAAACATCAAACATCAAATCAAGCTCAAAACTCAAAACTCAAAACATCTTTTATCATTTAAACATTTGAATTTGATTTGTAATTTGAATTTTGTCATTTGAATTTATATTAATATGACTGTATTTCCTTTCATAGTGATTGGAATTATTTCTATCTTGAATATTATGTTTTCTCCCTCCTTTTCTCCCACCTGGGATTTTCCGGAACATCTTTATGCCGGTCTGGTCCGGCTGGGGATGATGGCTAAACCAGGCGGTTACCAGTATCTTCCTTATGGCTATATTAATGATGCTTTGCCGATTCTTTTCTCCCAGCTTTTTCCCGTCTCTTGGTTTCCTACCTCATATCACCTTTTTTCAGTAGTTATAGGTTGCGCAGGATTGATATTTTTCTTTTTGCTGGTGAAAGACGGTTTCGGGAAAAAAGTAGCTCTTTTATCTTCTATAACTCTTTTCCTTCTGCCGCGGTTTATAGGTTATCTTCATGTAGATATAAAAGACAGCGTAACCGCCAGTTTTCTCATTATCACCTCTTTTTTCTTTAACCGGTATTTGACGAGGCGGAAAATGGTTTATGCCGTTTTCAGTATTTTGTTTTACGCCTGCGCCGTCAATACGAAGATTACCGCTTTACAGTTTTATCCGGTTTTAGTTGTTTGGATGTTGTTTGACATATTAAAAGATAAACTGCGAGCAATTAGCGAAAAGAATTCCGTCTCCGAGGGAATGCCTGGATTGATATTATTGTTGTTCCATCTGCTTATTCCTGCGGCAATTTTTTTTCTGCTTTGGCCGGCTTCAATAAATGATTTTATTAACATCGTCAAAAACGTCAACGCTTCGATTTACCGTTTGCCCTATACAGCTAATCAGTTATACGCTTTGGAACAGTTATTCGTTACAACTCCCTTGCCGATCTTGGCTTTTGTTCCTTTTGGGATGTGGGCAGCTATCCGGAAAGTCCATAAAGGAAAAGATTCCCTATCCTTTTTTCTTCTCTTTCTTTTCTTTTGGACTTTCCTCAAATATCCGCTTTTGCGCCAGCCGGTGATTGACAATGTCCGCTACTTTTTGGAAGTCTTTTATCCGCTGGCTGTTTTTTTTGTGTTGGGAGTTGGATATTTGGCGAAGAAATACGCCACATTGACGTACTTGGGAGTGTTTCTGTTTTGCCTGTACTTATTTTTTACAACTCATCCATACCAGATAAATTACTATAACGCCCTGGCGGTAAACAGGGATGCTGATTTCTGGGCCTCTTCTTACAAAGAGGCGATCGGATATGTCAACCAGGTGGCGCCTAAGGGAGCGATTGTTTCCTGTCATATGGCCGAACTCCTGGCGCAATATTATTTGCGTTCTGATCTTCGGGAGAAGTTGAATACCAAACCGCCTGAGGAAAGTGACGTTGTGGTTATTTTGAACAGGCCGTCTGTTTTTCCTTTATTCCGTTTGTCTGAATACTTCGAGAGAAACAAGCCGCGGAAGGTGATTACGGACCGAGAGGGGACACCGTTGACCTATATATATTATTAAAAATGACTAATAGTGCATTTACAAAGACGTATCTCATAAGAATTACTGCTGATACAGCTTTGAGCAACGTTCATCCTATCAGCGCAATACTGACTGGGACCTCCTAAATAGGCTGGTGCCGCATCGGATTGTTCGCTGATGCACGCGCAGGAAGGATAGAATTGTTTTAGTATTGTGCAGTTATTATCCAGCCAGTTTTCCTGAATACACTGGTGACTCTTTGATAGGCATACGTTTGTGCAATTTTGATAGGTATTGTTCGCCATATACCAACATCCGCCGCCGTTATAGATTCCTCCGCCTAGACACGGATTAGGATACGGCGTCGGCGTCTTTGTAGAGGTAGGTGTCGGTGTATGGGTGGGAGTTGGAGTTTTGGTAGAGGTAGGTGTCGGTGTACGCGTTGCTGTCGGCATCGGCGTTTTTGTTGGAGTCCAAGCCGGTGTATTTGTAGGAGCCTGTGGCGTTGGTGTTTTAGTGGGAGTCAATGTTTTCGTTGGAGTCAGGGTTATAGTGATATTTGGAGCAACTGTAGGAGTTGGTGTTTTTGTTATAGTTACGTCAGGAATGATAGAACTAAATGCATTTCTCCGCCAGATCTCAAAGTCCAAA
>JALHWS010000062.1 GCA_022866885.1 Candidatus Microgenomates bacterium
GTCAGGTATAGGAAGCAAATATTATCTGATCGTTTATTCTTTCCACTGCCATCTTTCTAACCATTTCATCGGGATCGGAAAAGCTTAAACCTTCTTCTCCGTAAGCTTGCCCGGTACCTATAGCCGGGATTTCTAAATTATTTTCTTTTAACTAGGTTAATAATACTTTTTACTTTTAAACCTTTAGGATTCCTAACTGCTAATTCTGCACCATCAAAACCAAGATTAGCTACCTTTCTAATACTCTTTTCAAAATCTTCTTTAAAGGCCAAAGCTGAAAATTTAGTAGATTGAGTGGAAACTACTATACTTTTTTTCATTATTAAATACTCCTATCTATCAAAGGGGGTCAGGCCTACACTTGACACTTTCGGTTTTAGAACCTGTAAAATACCCTGACAGTTTGCACAATTACCAAGATTCTCCGGGGCAAATTCGGCGTTACATTGCCTGCAGCGCACACTTTTTACAGACATTAATACACCTCCAAACTGGAGAATGTAGCTTTACTTATTTATGGTTAAGGACTTTATTCAAAAAATCTCTGGTTCTTTCTTGTTCAGGATTGTTAAATATTTTATTCGGTTCTCCCTGCTCTATAATTCTGCCGTTATCCATAAAAATAATCCTGCTCGCCACATTCCTGGCAAACCCCATTTCATGTGTAACGATGATCATGGTCATCCCATCCTTTGCCAGTTGTATTACAACATCCAGCACTTCACTGACCAATTCAGGATCCAGAGCAGATGTTATTTCATCCATTAATAATAATTTTGGATCCATGGCCAGTGCTCGCGCAATGGCTACCCTTTGCTGCTGTCCCCCGGATAATTGTGAGGGATAATAATTAGCCTTATCTTCCAAGCCGACTTTCCGCAGCAAGGAAAAAGCTCTCTCTCTGGCTTCCTTAACACTTCTTTTTTTTACTATTCTTTGGGCAAGCATAATATTTTCCAAAGTGGTTAAGTGAGCAAACAGATTAAATGCCTGAAAAATGAAACCGACTTTTTCCCTAAGCTCATGAACATTTCTGCTTTTCGGATTAACACGTTTGTTTTCTATAACGATCTCACCACTGTCTATTGATTCCAGGGCATTAACACAGCGCAACAGGGTTGTTTTACCGGAACCACTGGGCCCGATAATGGCAACGACTTTTCCCTGTACCACAGTCATACTAACATCATTCAATACATGTAAATTTCCAAAACTTTTATTGATATTTTTTAATTCCAGCAGTATCAAATTACGGTCTACCAATATACTTTATTCCTCCTCCCACTAATAGATAGAATTAATATAAAAAAAGACGGATTTTTGTTATGATACCTTGATTGCAACCGTTTTCCAGGGCTGGGATGCCTTAGGTATATCTTGCCGGTTAGCTTTAAAGTATTTTTGACTTATAATGGAAAGCCCGTAGCAAATGACGAAGTAAATCACTGCAACTCCCAGGTAAATAGTAAAAGGCTGATAGGTCCTTGAGATCACCATTCGGCTGGACCTGGTTAATTCGATGAAACCTATAATGGCTACCAAGGATGAATCCTTAATTAATGCAATAAAAAATCCAAATGCCGGAGGGACAATAACTTTTAAGGCTTGGGGGAGTACAATGCTGCGAAATTCCTGCCAAGATGTCATACCGAGAGCTTTTGCTGCATCTTTTTGCCCCTTATCCACTGACTGCAAGCCTGCTTTTACAATTTCCGCTAAATATGCAGCGGCATATACGGTTAGACCAACTAAGGCGGTTGTATAAGCTGAAACAATAATCCTAAAAAAGACAGGTAAACCATAATACACCAGAAAAAGCTGCATTAATAGTGGTGTACCTCTTATTATGTAGATATAAGCCCCTGAAATATACTTTAATATACTAAGCTTGCTGGTTCTCATGGTGCCGATAATTAAACCAAGTATTGATCCAAAGACCATGGCATTCAAGCAAAGAAACAGAGTAATACCCGCACCTTTTAAAATAAATAGCCAATCAAGCAAATATATTGAAGTGTCCAGTTTCATATTTTCACTTCCTTACCTGCTCTTCCGAATCGCAAAAAATAAGCTTTATTTCCTCTTTCAGTATTTATAGCTTCTTTCGTAAATACTTGAGAGCAAGGAAATTACAGTTGTGACAATCAAGTATAAAGCTGCAGTAATGATAAAAACCTCAAAAGTTCGCATAGTAATTGACTCCACATTCATAGTAATGTAGGTCAATTCCCGGACTGAAATCGTGGAAGCAACGGAAGAAAACAAAAAAACACTGATAAACTGATTAGTAAGGGGTGGTATGACAATTCGAAATGCCTGAGGCAAGATAACATAACGGAAAGTCTGGAAAGAGGTCATTCCCATTGCATAAGCGGCCTCCCGCTGCTCCTTGTGGACCGCATTTAATCCAGTCTGAAAAATTACAGCAGTATATGCACCAACATTTAAAGTCAAAGCGAGAGTTGCCGAAATAAAAGACGATATTTGGATATCGAATTGTGCCAAACCAAAGTAAAGCAGGTACATCTGGATAAGCAAAGGAGTATTCCGGAAAATTTCCACGTATATATTTACTAGCTTATTTACAATATAGACTGAAGATGTCCGTCCAGAGGCAGCGAAAACCCCGATAAAAGATCCAATCAGCATACCAATTAAAGAGATTATTATACTAATCTCTAAACCCTTTAAGAAAGCGGGCAGATATGGTGTTATTTGAGAAAATATTATTTTGTAGCCCATTTTCAAACTCCTTATAAGGGCTACCCTTGTTTAGGGTAGCCCTTATTTTTAGGAAATTAGTTAATAACTAGCGAAGCTGGTTTATGTGCAAACCATTTTTCATAAATTTCGACAAGCTCGCCTGTGAACCTCATATTAGTCAGGAAGTTGTTCAAGTAGTTCAACCATTCCTGGTCGTTTTTCTTGACACCAAAAGAAATCAAACCACGGTGAAATGGTTCGCCAACAGTTTTAAAACGGGAATCCTGCGCTACCTGATAATAAACCATGAGTTCTTCTTCTATAAACACTTCCGCTTTCTTCGATTTGAAGGCGGTAAAAGCATCAGCAATAGTATCAAACCTGATGATATTTGCATCGGGGGCCGCCTTGGTGATACCAACATCAGGAGTTCCACCCCTAACGATAGCTACTGTTTTCCCAGCCAGATCATGGTAGGATTTGACATCCTCGTTATCGGCCCAGATCATAAGTACCAAGCCTTCCGACGCATAGGGAATAGTAAAGTTTACAGTTTTAGCTCGTTCATTTGTTGGCGTGATGCAGCCAATAATCACATCTACTTTGTCTGAAACCAGCGAAGGTACACGTGCCGGTGCTTCTACAGAAATCAACTCCACATCGACTGCGAGAGCTTCTCCTAATTTATAAGCGATGTCCACATCGAACCCCTCGTATTTCCCTTGCGCGTTTCTGGATCCCCAGGGCGCATAGTCAGTCAGAATTCCAACCCGGACTTTCTTATTTGTTATTACTTTTTCTAGAGTATTTTGCCCCTGCGCTACTGCGATTTGTTCTGCACAGACGACAAATATAAGTACCGCTA
>JALHWS010000063.1 GCA_022866885.1 Candidatus Microgenomates bacterium
GTTTGTAGTCGCCAAATGACCTGATGGAAAGAGGTAGAAAACTACCGTACTCATCTCGGCCGGTTTTCATGATCGAATAAGCGTTGTACCCGAGTGACGCTTCATCCCAATCAAGGGACTGCGGTACTGACCCCAGTTGCCAAAAACGTAAGATAAAAGCCAGTAAAAAAATTGCCATTAATAAAATTTTATTTTTCATATTTTTTCTCCAATGGCGAAAACATCACCGCCGGAAGGATTTTTGATCATCTTAAGCAAACGGAAATCACCGGGCAATTTATCCGGACTTGTCACTACCAAAACGCGTTTCCCTTGTTCTGCTTGGCCTTCAAATTTTATTTTTCCTAAAGCCTGTACTTCCCAAAATCCATACCAGTCTCTTTCGGCCACCTTTTCCGCAAGGAATTGCTCTAAGGGAATTTGGTTATAAAAGGCAAAATAAATATATGGCCGGCCCAATGAATTGGTGATGTAAACTTCATCGTAACCGGCCTCAACTGACTTTACGTAATTTACCATTTGTTTATAACCGTACTGCCACTCGCCGCTCCAATCCAGGGGAAAATGGACAAAATAAAGGTGAAGGTAATAAAAAAGATTAAGAATAAACATAAAACATATAACATATAACAAATATCGATATTTTGTTTTCACTATCGTTATAAACTTATACAAACCATAGGCAATAACTATCTGATAGGTCGGGAGAATGGAAATAATCCGCAGGGCATGCGGCGTTTCCCTGGCAGTCCCGGCCGGAATGACCGAAACAGCCATCCATAATAAAATCAGGCCCAGATTTTTCCTGTTTGATCTGAAGAGAAAATAAAATCCGGCCAAAAGAAATGGCAAGTCTAAAAAATAAAGCTGTCCCATACCCTGCACCGAAAGTCTGGGATTAACGTCACCATGGGTAAACAGGAATCGGCCGCTGAAGTTGTCAAAATAATGCTCGAAAAAATCCGTGGCGAAATTTATCCGGCGGTTATGGATCAGCTTTGAAAAAATATTATTACCGTCTAAGGCTATCCTACTGTTGGCTGTCTCTACCGGCGTCAGGTTATTGAAAATGGTGACTTCGTTGTACCTAAGCCTGCTTTCCCGACTAACCAGGTAACTATAGCTAACCAATACGAGCAAAGCGGCAACGGCCGCAGAAACAAGCAACCAACGGATATTCTTTATCGTATGGCGTAGGTAATAAATCGGTAAAAGAACCATCAATACCGGCGCGATTATCCGGTTGGCGTTAAAGGTGTAAAAAGACAAAATAAAGAAAATATATGATGGTAAAACGCACCATTTTTTTCTCAAAGACAGGATAAAGAAATATATCCCGGCCAGATTAAAACAGGCCGCCAGATTGGCCTCAAAAGCAGCCCGGGAAAAATGGATCGCCCACGGCGAAACCGCCAAAAGGTATGCGGAAAACAAGGCCAGCTTTCTACTTTTAAACAGTTCGCAAACCAGAAAATAAGTGATGATAACCATTGCTAACCCGGCCAGAAGCGATGGCATCCGGACGGCAACCTCGTTTAAACCAAATAAGATAATCGGCGGTACGGTGGCATAGATATATCCGGGCGGCTTGTAATCGCCAAAAGCGATGAAGCGGGAAAGCGGCAAATACTCCCCATGCTCATCATGAAGTGAAGTGGCGATCAAATAACCGTTGTAGCCCAAAGAGGCCTCGTCCCAATAAAGCGACGCTGGATTTTGTCCGAACTGAAAAATCCGGACAAACATGGCCAGCAGAAAGATCAAAATAAGTAAAATTAATTGTCTTTTCATGCTTTTTTGGTGCTGATAATGATTACCGACCCGTTCTCAAAAACAATCTGTAATTCTCCGCTTTTGATTTTTTCTTCAAGATAGCTATATTTTAACGGTTTCAGCAAATAAATGTAACTTATGTTATTTTGCCGGAGGAAACTGTCGTCGGATTTTCCTGTCAGATAAAGTTTGATTTTCGTAAGTCTTTCCGACGGATCTTTCCCGGTTTGTCGGCTATAGCCGACACTACTCAAATAAATTCTTCTTTCGCTTAAAGCAGTCACATGAATCGGTTCTGTGACAAATTCTTCCGGGTTTATCATTATGACTTCTTCCGACTTTGTGTTTTTACGTAAGAATTCCAGGGCGGTAACCTCCTCTTGCCGGATCAAATCCGAAGGCATTTCCAGTTTGGCGATGATGTTTTTGACATTGACCGGAATGGCTAAAAGTATTATACCCAACAATAACAACCGGCCTGCCTTTATTTTTTCCAAAGCAACGGCCGTCATAATCGATAAAATTACCAGGGCATAAGGGGTAAACTGGACGATATTGAAGGCATTGCCTCCGAGATTAAACAAAAGAGGAATAAAAAAGGCCAAACAAAAAGAGAAAAAAAGGAAAATCATCGTTGCTTTTTCCGCGAAAGGACTTTTATCCGGCCTTACGAGTGATTTTACCATCAATAATAAGCCCAATAACCTGATGCCAAGATTGCCGACCAAATAAATTAAAAATTCTTCCAGTTTAATTTTTATAAGTCACAGGTAGTTTCGAATTGTTAGATAATAATTCTCCACCTCCGCAAATCTCGGCAGATTAAGTTTGTCCCGGCCGACCATCATTTCGGTCAA
>JALHWS010000013.1 GCA_022866885.1 Candidatus Microgenomates bacterium
AGCAAAACCTCCTTCTTTCAAATCCGATGATTCTGACGTAGAGGAACTGATCCAGCTAAAGGCAGACTGTAGGAACGTTCTGCACGAACGTCCCCCATTTTTTGCTCAGCGCCTTATGGAGAGCATTTTGGGGTCAAAAACGAAGATATAGGGCTTAAAAACACCTATTTTTGGAACTTTAATCCAGAATAATCAAGCAGATAGCTTGGCCCGACCCCGGGACCCGCACACCGGGATCTGTGCGGGGGGCGCTGGGCAACCAGCGTCCTTACCGCGACCCATTTCACGACAAAAGCAACCAACGCGATAAATGCAAGAAACGGGGCTACATCCCCTACATCAAAGACAACAGGAGGTGATTTAAAATGTTCCAAATAGAATTTGATGGGATCATTTTTAAAGAAGGAGAAACATTTGTGGCCTATTGCCCAAAATTGGATGTTTCCAGTTGTGGAAATTCAATTGACGAAGCCCGAAAAAATCTCAAAACTGCCGTTCGATTATTTCTTGAAGAGGCGGGAAAATTGGGAACCCTGGAGGATATATTGAAGGAATCAGGCTATGAAAAAACTAATTTGAATCGTTGGATGACACCACGACTTGTATCCACTGAATTGATGTCAATAGAAGCATAGGATTCTTATGCCAAGGATTACTCCTATTCCGGCATGGCGCCTGAAAAGGGTCTTTGAAAAAGCTGGTTTCCAGTGTGTCAGGACCGAAGGTGATCATTATGTTTATACCAAAAAAGGCATCATAAGACCAATTATAATTCCAGACTGGCCGGAGGTGCCGGTTTTCATAATAAAAAATAATTTACGTTCAGCTGGTATCAACCGAGAAGAATATTTCAGTCTTTTGGATAAGGTGTAAGCCATGGCTCACGCGCTCTGCGCTATGCTTTTTTAAACCCAATGACCCAATGCCTCAATAACTCAATTACCCAATTACTCAATGACTGCTTTTGCTCTTTATATAAAGGCCGTAGCGATTTCAACTCCAGCCGCTGCGCATTATGAAATGGTGAAGCAATCTTTACTAGAGGGAAAGAATGTGTTTGTCGCAAAATGTCAAGGATAAAGATTTCACCGCCGCAGCCATAATGAGTTAATGGTAAATGTCATTGAAAGAAACAGAAGATGTTATAAGAATTGGATCTTCGGATAGGTATAGACATCTTCATATTAAAGAGCGGAGCAAGATAACCTTTTTCAGGATTCAATATGAAACAAAGATTAATGACAAATGGTATCCTGTGGTTAGATATGATACTACTCATGGTTTTGCTCATCGGGATCTGATGACTTTAGAAGGATCTTTAGAAAAGACACCTTTATTCAATCAAAATTATAATGATGCGTTAACGTTCGCAGAGAGTGATTTGAAATCTAACTGGAAATATTATAAAATGAGATTCTTGGAGGTTAAAGATGAATAAAGAGAAAGAAATGATAGAACGTAATATTGAACTCAGCGCAGAATTCAGCCGTTATTTATTCGAACACCCGGAGATAGAAGAAAAAATTCCGTTAGACGGTGAGATCATTCTTTTGCCAGAGTTTGACAAGGAATTAAAAGAATTTAATCGTGGGTTAGGGAAGAATATTGAAAGCGAGGGCGGTAAGGTAGTTTTTATATCAATAAAGGAAATTCGTCCAAAGACTTTATCGCGGATTGGAAAAATTGAATTAGAGTCAGTGGTTTAATTAACCAAAACAATTACGGACAAGTCTGACAATTAGGGCTTGTCTGGTGGGGAAAAATATTGGATTTAGTTGAGTCAAATTGTTTCTTAATCAGCAATCCGAAATCCGCAATTGAACTTGACTCAAAAACCCATTTACTTAATGACCTAATGACCCAATAACCCTTGAGCTGAAGCAAAGTCAACAAACAAGACCTGGCCCCCAGCTCACGAGAGCCCTCAGCGCCTTATCAAGCAGATAGCTTGGCCCGACCCCGGTTTCGAAAGGCCACTTCCAAAACCAAACGCTTTTAGAGATGAACAAAGATCTGCTTGCCAAAATCAAGAAACTTGTTGGTGATAGTCGTTATCGTATAAAAATTCATTAAGCATATGATAGAGGAAGGTTTTTCAGAAAAAGATGTTATTACAGCGATACTTGGAGAGAGCAAGATAATAGAAATATATGATGAGGATAAAAGATGCTTGATATTGGGATATTTTTTATGGGACGATAAAATAAAGTCTCCAATCCATACGATTTGTGATTATTCAAATAGAAAACTTATAGACATTGTAACGGCATATATTCCACAGAGGCCATGGTGGATATCGCCCGTAAGGAGGGGAAGAAGGCTATGAGAAAAATAGACATATCTAAAGAGCCGTGCTCTGAATGCGGCGGTAGGCTTCAACGTAAATATATCACTCAGGAGTTTGAGCGTGAGGGGGTGAAAGTTAAACTATCAGACATTGCAGCTTTGGTTTGCAGCGAGTGTGGGGAAATATACTTTCAGCCCGGTGGAGCCGAAAAGGTTGCAGAAGCAGCAAACTCGCTTATTAGACTTGCTGTTATAGAAAAACAACATAAACGCCCGTTAACCGCTCAGATATGTCGTGTATAAAGGACACGGGACTGCCGGCTTGTCAGCCCGTACGCTTGGATAAATACATCATTGCAAGACCTGGCCCCGCGCGGTTTGCACTTGGAGCCATTCTACACCAACGGATTACCCACTGAAAAGTCGGATGAACCAACTAATTTAACTAAGTCCCCTTGGACCCTTGGACATAGTCTCAGTCAAGCAAGGGTCAAGAGCAGACTTGACCCCATTTATTCAATTGATAAACATCTTGACAGCTCAAATTCTTTTGTATAAATTTTTATGTCAGTGGATAACCGGCTCAGGGATAATTTCGGAGTTCACCTCGATTACAATAAACGGATGTAATCGAGGAGGCGGAAGCTTATTCATTTTTTATAGCTTGTTGATTTGCCAGCTTGATTGTTTGTCCTCTTGTTCAAATGTATTTTTTATCTTTGACCCCGAATATGCCGAATACCCTTGACATCCACTACCCTACCGATCTTGTGAAAAGTGAA
>JALHWS010000064.1 GCA_022866885.1 Candidatus Microgenomates bacterium
CGGAAGAAAAACTGCCGATAGGGATTATCTATCAGGTTGACAGACCGACTTACACCGATAATCTTCCCCAGCTTCAAAAAGGCGTTTTAGCCGAAGCGGATCTGAACGTGGACTTGGAAAAATATATTGAAGAATTTGTCTAAAACGCCCGGTTGACAATTAGCAATCGGTTTGTTACACTGCTAAGACTTTATGACGGTACTTGCTGAACAACCAAACCCGAAAATCATCCCGGTGATCCCGATCCGCGACGGGGTAGTTTTCCCCAACACGGAGATAGTTCTGACTTTCGGCAGGCCCAGATCGCTTACCGCTATCGAAGCTTCCAATTCCTCGGACCGGCTGGTTGCCCTGGTCATGCAGAAAACCCCGCACATGCACGAGCCTTTACCGAATGATCTTTATACGGTTGGCACCTTAGCCAGAATTGAGAGGATCCTGAAAACAGACAACGATGTCAATGCCCTGGTAAAAGGTTTAAGCCGGATCAAAATTCTTTCTTATGAGACAATTGACCCGTATTTTCAAGCCAGAATCGTCGATATTCCGGATGAACTGGAAGTCAGCGATGAGGTGACCGCTTTGGTAAACCATATCAGCGCCGAGTTGAAAAGAGCTGTTAATTTAGGCAAGTCGGTCGACTTCCTCTCTTTCATGAATATCATGTCCGGTCTTTCCACACCCGAGTTTGCCAATCATGTTGCTTCTATTTTGGATGTTAAACCGACTGACAAACAGTTATTGCTTGAGACGACAAACGTCAAAGACAGGCTGATGCGCATTTCCGATTATCTGGCCCATGAAGTCAGGATTTTGGAGATAGAGAGGAAAATCGCCAGCAAAACCCAGGAAAAATTCGACAAATCCGTCAAAGAGCAGGTTCTTCGCGAGAGATTAAAGACCATTGAGAAGGAATTGGGTGAGGAAGGCGAAACCAGAGAAATCAAGGAATTAAGCGATAAGATAAAAAAGGCGCTTATGCCCAAGGATGTCGATGAAAAAGCCAGGAAAGAATTGAAGAGACTTTCCCAAATGTCCACCTACAATCCGGAAGCTTCATATATAAGGACTTATATAGAATGGTTGATCGATGTTCCCTGGTCAGTTTCCACTCCCAATAATGTTGATACCAAAGAGGCGGTTAAAATCCTGGATGAAGATCACTTCGGTTTGAAAAAAATCAAAGAAAGGATTGTCGAATACCTGGCGGTGATGAAACTGAAACATAAACAAAGTCAGGAAGAGGAAGCTAAAAAGACAAAGCAAAATCAAAGCCAGCCGGCGGTACCTGCGACGGCGGAATCATATTACAAAAAACATAAAGCGGCTACCCCGACAATTCTTTGTTTTGTTGGTCCTCCGGGCGTGGGTAAAACTTCTATCGGCAAATCAATCGCCCGGGCCTTGGGTCGTAAGTTCGTCAAAATGTCCCTCGGCGGCATCCGTGATGAAGCAGAGATAAGAGGACACAGAAGGACTTATGTGGGATCGCTTCCGGGCAGGATTATTCAGGGGGTCAAACAGGCCGGCAGTAAAAATCCGGTTTTCATGCTGGATGAGATTGACAAAGTCGGGGCGGATTTTCGCGGCGACCCGTCGGCCGCCCTTTTGGAAGCTTTGGATCCGGAGCAAAATTATGCCTTCTCGGATCATTATCTGGAGGTACCGTTTGACCTTTCCAGCGTCATGTTTATCACCACCTGTAATATTTTGGACACCATACCGGCAGCTCTTCGGGACAGATTGGAGATTATCCATTTTCCGGGATATACAGAAGATGAGAAGTTTAAAATAGCCCGTGATTTTCTGCTTAACAAACAGCTGGAGGCTCACGGATTATTGATGGAAAATTGTGCCGTAAGCAATAACGCCATTAAGACCATTATCAGGCGTTACACCCGGGAGGCAGGAGTCCGTAATCTTGAGCGGGAAATTGCCACCATTTTCCGCAAAATCGCCAGGGAAATTGTTGAAGGTAAAGTGAAAAAAAGACTGGTGACGCCTGTACAGTTACATAAACTGTTAGGGCCGGCCAAATTTACCGCCTATTTAGCCGAGAAAAAAGATGAAATCGGCATGAGTACCGGTCTTGCCTGGACTGAAGCGGGCGGTGATATTCTTTTTATCGAAGTGGCCGTAATGAAAGGTAAAGGCAATCTTTTCCTGACAGGACATTTGGGCGAAGTGATGCAGGAATCTTGTAAAGCGGCTTTGTCTTATGTCCGTTCAAAAGCTGTCTTGCTTGGAATTTCGGAAAAATTTTACCAGACTGTGGATATTCACGTCCATGTGCCTGAAGGAGCGGTCCCCAAAGACGGGCCGTCGGCAGGGATCGCCATCACGACCGCAGTTATTTCTTCCCTGACAAAAATTCCGGTCAAGAAAGATGTCGCCATGACCGGTGAAGTGACGTTAAGGGGTCGGGTTTTAGAAATCGGTGGAATAAAAGAGAAAGTGATTGCCGCTCACCGGGCAGGGATAAAGACGGTTATCATGCCAAAGGACAATCAGAAAGATCTTGAAGATATTCCGCAATATGTTTTAAAAGACCTGAAATTTGTTTTTGTTGACCACATGGATCAGGTTTTGAAAGTGGCTTTAATCAGTTCCCTCAAACCGGTCGAGGAAGAGGTAATCCCGAAGACCGTTCCTCAACATCTGGTTGCCCGCTTGACTTCATAACCGGCTCATATAGTCATAGACCGTTTTGGAGATGGCAATCATAATTTTTTTAGCCGCTTCTTCATCGGTAATGTCTAAAGTAAAAATCCCCAGATAATAAGGATGTTTCGGGATATCGACGATGGCCGCATCATGGACTTTACCGATTTCATTGCCGGTTTTGTGGTAGAATTTGACGTTTTCCGGCAATCCCTGCGGGATGCGGTCGTCATAGTCACTTGCGTCCATAAAGCCGAGCATTTCCGCCGTCAGCGCTTTGTTGGTGATTTCCCCTTTATACATTTTTATCAGGAGGATGCTTATATCCCGGGCGGAGGTTTTATTATTGACCATATCCGTTTGGGTCAGGCCCCAATCCTCAATAATTTTCTGGATTTTATTATTTCCGATTATCTGATTGCTTAAAATATAAGCGGCCGTGTTATCCGATTTTTCCATCATCAGACGGGCCAGGGTTTTTATGGAATATGGAGTCCCAAGAGGATCATAGCGGATGGTACCGCTTCCACAATCCTGGATATCGCCTTTTTGGGGAATAACGATTTTTTCCAGGTCAATTTCATCTCTATCGGCTAAATAATAAAGTACAGCCAAAATAGGAATTTTGATTGTTGAAGCGGCAGTTAAAACCGTATTTTCGTTAATGCCGTATTCCTTATGACTATTGATATCATAAACAAAGACGGTGTAGGTGCCGGAGCCGTTAGTAATTTCTTTTTCTATCCTTTGAACCAAATCTTTGTCGTTGGATTTCGGTTTTTCGGAAATTTGGATAGACGTTGGAGAAATAATTTGCGACTTATTCAAGCGTGTTACCGGTATCAGTTTCGTGATAGCGAGAAAAGTTAAAGTAGCGATGAAGATAAAAAGCAGTGCTATGGCTTTAAGGTTTATCTTTCCGTGATTACTATTGTTATTCTCCAAGTGTCTTGAATAATGTTCAATATTCATAATTCATAATATAGGATGATAAATCTATATTGTAGCAGATTATTTCATTATTGTTGACATGGCTTTTTTTCTTTATAATGGAAACAGAGATGAACCAAAGTAAACCCCTGTCCACGGTTGCGTTACTTCTGCTTTTAGGCGGCTTATTCATCACCATCATCGTTTTCGCCACCTTTTTTTATAAACCCAACAAGTCAGCAGAAATTGTCGTTTCTCCGGAAAGTGCAAAAACGGAAAACACTATCAGTCAGGCCAATCTTCCTCAATTCGCCGAGTTTAAAGAAGAAGCGGTTAATATCACTCCGGTTGTCCCCAAATATTCGCTTGAAACAAACCAACTGACCAATCTGTCCAACATTGAGAAAGCCGGGGAGAAAAAATTGACTCAAGAACAACTAAAAGCCCTTATCGGTCCCGGCTTTTTCCTCCAGCCAGCCGAAAACCTCCTGAAAAACGGCGAAGAAGAACTTGATTTCAGTCATGGCGGAGTGATCGATGAATTCCTTATCCATTACAAGAAGATTGCCGGAGAATCAGCCGCCGCTAAACGTCAGCCGGAAAATACGGTCTTTGTCACGAGCGACCTGCTTCTCCATGTTTTCCACGTTTATCTGGACCGGACTTTCCAGCATATCGAAGAAACCAAATTTCACCCAAAACTTTTGACCTTGACCGGTCTGCTTTTTGACAAAAGTCTGGCGGAAATTGAAAAAAGTACCAATCCGGAGATTAAAAATTCATTTACCCGATTGGCGACTTTTTATCTGGTGCCGAAAGTAATTTTGGAAACCAGTCTTTCTTACACAGAGAGGGATAAGTTTGCCGCCAATCCGGATGAGGCGCAAAAGCTGGTGGCAAATGACGAAGGAGCAGATAAAACGGAAAAAATATTAACTAAATTAGAAGGTTACAAAACCCAAGTGCCGGAAGCGGTTTACCAGAAAGCAAAAGCGGAGATTGAGCTGATCGAAAAAGCCACCGGTGCGACCATTTCCCCTCTTTACGGTGAATTTCGGGAAGGTCAGATGGATGACTATACCCAATACAAACCCCGCAGTCATTATACGAAAAGCTCACTCCTTCGCTCGTACTGGAAAGCGATGATCTGGTACGGAAGGAACGCATTTTTGGTCAAATCTGAGCCTTTAACCCAAGATGCCATTATCCAGACAATCCTTTTGACCTCGGTTGAAAAGGAAAATCAAAAAGCCCTGACTCTGTGGGAAAATATTTACTTACCGACAGTTTTCTTCGTGGGTAAAAGTGATGACCTGACAGTATATGATTATCGTGATTTGGTGAAGAAAGTTTACGGCGACGGGGTGATGTTTGGGGATCTTGCCTCTGCAGATAAATTAAAACAGTTTACCGATGAAGTGAAGAAACTGCCCGGTCCCCTGATCCAATCATCAATAGTCATGGTTGGTTCAGATGAGACGAAACAGGAAGCTTTGGCGAAAACCAAAGGCTTCCGTTTCATGGGACAGCGGTTTATCCCGGACAGTTTCATCTTTTCTACCCTTACCCAGGGAGACGAAGCGCCAGACGCTGAAACCGGTCAAAAACTGCCTTCGATCCCGACAGCTCTTATGCCAATGAGTATTTTCGGAGGTTCTCAGGCTCAGATTTACCTGGACCAGTGGGTCAAAGAAAATGCGCCGGATTCCGATAAAGTGATCGCTAAGGAAAAACAGAAACTGGAG
>JALHWS010000065.1 GCA_022866885.1 Candidatus Microgenomates bacterium
CGCGGACAACCGGTTTTTACAATTGGTTTAATTCTTTTTCTCTATCGGGGTATCGGACAAATTATCGGGATTGTGAAGAAAAATGAAAAAGCTTATTTATATTTCCCGAATATTTTAGAATGGTTTTTTCTGACAAATCTTTTATTCCCAAATTCCCAAACTTTTATTTTGCTTCTTGTTAGTATTTCCTGGTCGCTTTTCGTCGAATGGTTAATGCATAAAAGTAACCTGCACATCTTCTCAAAATATATTTTACACAAGGAAATCAAGTGGAAATGACCTGTTATTAACTAGGCATTTGTGGATAATGACAGTGTTTGAATTTCTTGGGAGTACCATCAGGTTTTGTCGCTCCGCACCAACAGGGATCATTCCTGCCGAGTTTGGCTGTCTGTTTTTTGTCTTCTGTTTTCTGTTGTTTACTAATCTGCTGCTGGGCAGACCGGGTGATCGTTGTCTGTTCCTGTTGCGGTAATGATTGCGTCTGGTTGGGAGAAAGTTGGACCTGGACTTTAAAAATCCGGTGGACTATCTCGTAATCGACGGCCGAAACCAAGCGCTCAAACATGGAAAAGGCTTCGTGTTTGTACTCAACCAGCGGATCAAGCTGTCCGTATCCCCGAAGACCAATTCCTTCCCGAAGATCATCTATCGCATCCAGATGATCCATCCATAAGTTATCACCGACAGACAAGACTACCCATTTTTCTATTTGCCTGGCAATTTGGTCGCCCATCTGTTTCTCTCTTTGCTGATAAGTGTCATGTATCACTTTCAGCAAAAACTCGGTCACTTCATCTATGCTTTTCCTCTGTTCCAGGTTTTGGAGAATCTGCTGTTGGGAGTTTTGTTCAAAAGGAATAATCGTCACCAGTTCCTGAAGAATTTTTGCTTTCTCGCCGGCTGTCAAACCGCTGGCACTGTAAATATTGACCAATGTCCGGATCTGACTATCCAATTTCTCCATCACCAGGCTTTTCAGATCTTCTCCGGCAACCACTTCACGACGAAGTTTGTAGATAATCTCCCTCTGTTTATTGATGACATCATCGTATTCCACCAGATGCTTACGTGAGTCAAAATGAAAACCTTCCACTTTCACCTGAGCCTGTTCAATGGCCCGACTAACCATCCCGTGTTCCAAAGGCACATTTTCCGGCAATTTAAAGATTGACATCAGATGCGCCACCTGGTCACCGCCAAAAAGCCGCATGATCTCATCATCAAGCGCCACAAAAAAACGGCTACTGCCGGGATCTCCCTGTCGGCCGCTACGACCGCGCAGTTGATTGTCTATTCTTCTTGATTCATGTCTCTCCGTTCCGATAACGTGCAGTCCGCCGACTTTGATGACTTCCTCATGATTTTTCTGCCATTCTTTTTTTAAAGTCTCATAAGATTTTTTGCCTGCCTGCCCTGTCTGCGCAGGTAGAGCAGGCAGGCTTTTTTCATACTTACTGGGCAGAGCGCCTCCTAAAATGATATCGACTCCCCGACCGGCCATGTTGGTCGCTACCGTCACTGCGCCAAGCTTACCGGCATTGGTGATGATAGCCGCTTCCTTTTCATGATTCTTGGCATTTAAGATCTGATGAGGAACACCTTTCCTTTTTAAAAATTCCGAAAGGATTTCGTTTTTCTCAATCGAGGTGGTACCGACCAGAACCGGCTGTTTCCTTTTGTAACAATCTGCTATCTCCTCAACCACCGCGGCAAACTTAGCCCTCATTGTCTTATACACTAAATCAGCTTTATCGATCCTTATCATTGGCCGATGGGTTGGGATCATCACAACATCAAGCTTATAAATCTTATGGAATTCTTCCGCTTCGGTTGAAGCGGTCCCGGTCATTCCCGCTAATTTTTCGTACATCCGGAAATAATTCTGTAAAGAAACGGTTGCCAGTGTCCTTGATTCCTGTTGGATAGATACATTCTCTTTAGCCTCAATCGCCTGATGCAGGCCTTCGGAAAAACGGCGTCCGGTCAACATTCTGCCGGTAAACTCATCAACAATCACGACCTGCCCGTCTTTGACGACATATTCCTTATCGCGGTGAAATAAAGTTTGCGCTTTCAAAGACGCTTCGATATGATGGACGGTGGCAAAGTCTTTTTCATATAAATTTTCTACACCCAACATTTTTTCCACTTTTAAAATTCCGTGCTCGGTCAGATGAGCAGTATGCATTTTCTCATCAACGACAAAATCCGTCTCTTTGTTCAGCTTTCCGACTATATTGGCGTATTCGTAGTATTTCTTAGTCGGCTCGGTATCGGGTGCGGAAATGATATGCGGAGTTCTGGCCTCATCTATTAAAACTGAATCGACTTCATCAACAATTGCGTAGTGGAAACCCCGTTGAACCAATTGGGATTTTTCGGAAACCATGTTATCCCGCAGGTAATCGAAACCGAATTCGCTGTTGATACCGTAAGTCACATCAGCCAGATAAGCTTCTTTACGAGTAATCGGTTTAAGATGCAAAATTCGCCAATCGGAAATATCTTTGTTTTCATATTCCGGATCATATATAAAGGATTGGTCGGAAATCATGGCCGCTGTTTTCATGCCCAAAAGATGAAAAATCGGTCCCATCCAACCGCAGTCACGACGAGCCAAATAATCGTTAACCGTCACCAAATGAGTCCCCCGGCCGGTCAGAGCGTTAAGGTATAAAGCGGGAATGGCGGAGAGGGTTTTCCCTTCGCCGGTTTTTTGCTCGGCAACTGCTCCCCGATGAAGAATGATCGCCGCAATCAATTGAACATCAAAATGACGCTCGCCAATAGTTCTGAAAGCCGCTTCCCGAACAAGGGCAAAAGCTTCAGGCAGAAGTTCATCCACAGTCATACCCTTTTGAAGATCAGTCTTGAATTGGGCTGTCTTTTGAACAAACTCATCTATTTTCAGTTTTTTGGTTTTTTCCTCCTGTTGGTTAATCTGTTCAACCAATGGCCGGATTCTATCCAATTCTTTTTCGTTGGCGTTAAATAATTTGCTGATAAACTTAAACATCGGATCCTAATTGTACCACTTTTTTTAACATTTTTTCAGTCCTGATAATATATCAATATAATTATTTATTTTGAAATTAAACTGTCACCATAATCTATCTAAAAAAATAGCTTGACAAGATATCAAAACATCGTATCATGATTACTATGCACGTTTTTTTGATAAAACATGACCCATTCTGAAACTGCACTTTTTGCTGCTCCCATCAATAATTTCCCAGAGTTGGAAAATATCACCCCACCGGAAAATAAATTACCGCCGATAAAAATCAATGGTGTCGCCAAAATTTCCGCCCAACCCCAAGATTTCGGTATCCAGGTTAAAATAAATAATAAAACCATCCGCTTGCGTTATCCTCCCGGCCTTTGGCAGAGATTTCCCAAAACCCACCGCAAAATCCTGGCCCAAAATATCGCTTTCGGTCTGACTTTTCACCTGCCTTATCTTTTTACGTCATTGAAACGGATGTTATACAACTTACCCGTCCCTCTTTCCGAATCTTTCTTTTTCAAAGGCTTGTCTCTTGCTCTTCCTTCAACCGCCATCATGCAAAAACAAAAAGAAAAAAGGGTCACCTCCAACCTTCTGCGGCGTCTTTTTGACGTTGAGTTTGTCTATTCCAATAAAAAAACCGACATCCCGCCGTATAACCGTACCAGCATGTCCGACCATGCAGTCATGCCTTTTACTTTCGGCAAAGACAGCCTTTTGACTTTTGCCCTGGCGAAAGAGCTGGGAATAACGGTCCACCCGGTTTATATTTCCGAACCTTATTCGCCTTATGAAGAATTCACTAAAAAATTACTGGCCGAACCTTTCAAAAAAGAATTCCATACCAAAATTTCATTCCTTAGAAATACTCTGGGAATTCTGCGCGAGCCGGCCGGCGGCTGGTTCGGTTGGGAACTGCAATTAACCCAATATTCCCTAATGCTTCTGCCTTATGTCTATGCCAAAAAGGCCGGTTATATCCTCTTTTCCAACGAGCAAAGTTGTGACGATACAATCGTCGATGAAGACGGCTTCCGTTGCAACCCGGTTTTTGAACAATCGCACAGCTGGCTCCTCCAAAATTCACTGATGGCCAGCATCATCGGCGGCAACTCGCTTTCTATCGGTTCACTTCTTGAACCGATTCATGAGATTGCCATTGAAAGGATCCTTCACCGGCGATATCCGCAAATCGGTAAATTCCAAAGTTCCTGCGACCTGCCGAAAAAGCCGAAAGGCGATGGTCGCTGGTGCGAAAACTGCAGCAAATGCGCCCGGATGTATATTTTTCTTCTGGGCAACGGCATTGATCCCAAAACCGTCGGCTTCAAGCGTAACCTCCTGAAAGGCAAATACCATCACCTGTACACGATATTCTCATCAAACCGGGTGAGAGATTTCGGTTATGACCAAAGCGCCGCCGGTCAGGAAGAACAGATCCTGGCTTTCTACTTGGCCTATAAAGCCAATCATAAAGGACCTGTTATGCAATCATTTGTCAGACATTACCTGGCTTTTGCGAGAAAAAATGAAAAGAGGTTGCGGCAAAAATATTTCGGCCTGCACTCAACTAAAACCATCCCTCACGACCTAAAAGAAAAGATTTTGCGGATTTTCAAAAACGAGCTCAAAGATATGGTGTAAGTTCCTCTTTCAACTTACCCAACTCGCTTTGATAGATGGGCGTGATTTTTTCCAATAATTCTTGCGGAATTGTTTTAGATGGGTAAATACGGAAATATTTCGCGTAAAGTTTTTTCACTAGTTTTTGTGTTCTAGGAAGAAATTTCAATTTAAAAATATCGATCATCTTCCCTTTAACTCCCCTTCTATAAGCCAGATAAAAAGCCAGAAATCTTTCTCCGTAACTACTGTCTTCAACTACCCTTTTATCACCAGGCCAATCTTCGGAAAGAATATTAAATAATTTAACGTCTTGCTTATCCAGCATATTTTCGTTAAAACCAACATCTGCCGGATCAAGGCCTATTACTGTTAAAAAAAGATAAACGCGGGCACATTCGAAGCAGCTACAGCACCATCTCTGTTTTCGGGATTTCCTGTGTTCGTTAAGACAGGAAAGTTGATATTTACCTATCTGCGGATAACGTTTATGCAAAATATACAAAATAACAATTTCATGAAGCGGCTCAAGTAAACTGCCTAATAAGGCGGGTGAGGAAAAAATCCTAAGAAGGTTATTCATCTTTTGGGTCCAACCGATACTTTGCTCATAAGTGATATTAATAGGATAACCTTCTTTATCCATAACGATTTCATTAGTGCTCTGTTCATTTGACCAAAGGAAATATGCCGGTTTAATCCAATGCACATAGGGCATCAGCAGCAAAGTGTACTGCATAAGGAGCATATCCCAGCCCCATTTAGCAGCAGTATTTTGGCGTAACTTCCCTAAGGAAATGGGGAAAATAGTGACTTTAGTTTTGAATTCTTCAGAAAAATCTTTAATCAGTCTGTCTTTATTGATATTTTCAAAAATGCAGGACGGCTCAACCAGAAAAAAATTATGGATATCAAAACCCAACTCCCGACAAAGACCATAAGTTAAAAGGCTGTCTTTACCTAAACTGAAAGGAATAACCGCTGTTTTTAGATTGTTACCAATCGTCGAGACTGAAAATCCTTTTGGTATTCCAGAAAAGGTTACCTGATAATCACTTTTGAAAAACATTTTCAGCAACAAAGAGGTCTTGTATCCTTCTTCCGGATTTGTAAGAGTTAATTCAGGCACGGAATAAAATAAACCCTGAAAAAATAGGTTGTTGGCCAGTGGCGGAGGAAATGAATAATTGATTGTTCCTTTTTTTAAAAATGACAAGTGAACCGTAAAAAAATAGGCAGCTGACTCGGCCAATTGTTCCTTTAAGACTTGAGGAAAATTTTGCCAAACTTTTTGGGGGTAACCGGTTTCGTATGACTTTCCGTCGACTACAACGGAAAATCCGTTGGGAAGAATTTTGGTGGAGATTTTTATATTGCTCATCTTATAATCCCAACTCGCCGCTTATTCCCTGCATTGCCTTTAAGGCGATATCGATGAAATCCGGCAGTTTAATCCCCAGTTTTTCTTCACAAAGGGCTATCTGATCACGACTGGCGCCGGCGGCAAAAGATTTATTACTCCATTTCTTCATCACTGACTCGACAGTAACCGTGGATAGTTTTTTGCCTGCCTCGCCGGGAGGCGGGTCCGGACGAACTAAAGCAACGGCAACTATCAGTCCCGTCAGTTCATCACAGCAGTAAAGAGACCACTCCATATTCTTTTTGGGTTGCGGACAATCCGGTACGTAATTCCAACCATGGGCATATATAGCGTTAATAATTTTCTCGTCGACTCCCTCTGCTTTTAACCAGGAAACGACCGTCACCACATGTTTTGAAGAATCATTTTTAGTCAATTCATAATCCGCATCATGAAGTAATCCTGCAATGGCCCAGGACTCCTCATCTTCTTTGAAATACTTGGCAAGGGCCTTCATTACCGCTTCCACCGCATAACAATGCCGCCGAAGATTTTGGTTCTGCATATGCTTATGTAGAAGATCAAGAGCCTGTTGTCTGTTATACATTTTTAAACCTTTCTATAATAAATTTTTTATCCTGGTCCAATAAAAACCAGGCGGCTTTCGGTCCGTGAGTTTTCCCAATCAATGACAGATAAATGGCGGTCAAGGCCTCTTTCACGGGAATATTTTTCTTTTTTGACAATTGATACAATTCCTGCTGCAACTCCCCTGCCTGCCAGTCTTTTTTCTCCAAAAGTAAAGCAACTTCGGATAAATATTCTTTCTGCCCGGTGCTTAAATCGGCGGTTTCCTTCGGAATATCTTTATTAACCGAATAGACAATATCAGAGGGAGCAAAATTCTCAAGCCACACTTTAGTGTATTTTTCCCTTTCGTGTAGTATATCCAAATCGACAGTTGTTAACCTGTCCTTTTTAATCTCGGTAAATTTCTGTACCAGATCGATATTAGCTAGCTGCAGATAATTGGCTACATCACGGAACCTCGGCAAAAAGACCGGCTTTTTTGGCGGCAATTTATCAATTTGCGACATGACATATGCGCTGGATAAGTTCTCGTCGGAGCCTGTTATATAAGCATTCCAACAGCGATCATACTCATCAAAAAGATCAGGAATAGCCATCGTCTCCACCGGATCAAATTCGATAGCTTGACGGTAATCCGTCCGGGTAAAAAGAAATCTGCCTATTTCCGCAGGTATTAATTTAGTCAAATCGCGAGCCTTCAATCCCAAGCCTTTTGAAGAAGACATTTTTTTGCCGCCGATAAGGAAAAATTCATAAGGCAGATTATACGGATTGGGAATATGAAAAACTTCCTCGCAAATGGCTTTGGCAATATCCCTGGAGCCGCCGGCTGAGGAATGGTCCTTGCCGGCTCCCTCAACAGTTACGCCCATCACTTTCCAATGTGCCGCCCAATCCACTTTCCACGGCAGTTTACCGTTGCCGTCAAATGGACTCATCTCACCGGTATAACCGCATCCTTTTGCCCAAGTAACCATTGATTGCTCACAGGTGTATCTGACGGTTTTACCGTTCCATCCGTGCACTCTGGTCGTACCTAACTTTTGACATATTTCGCAAGTAACCTGAAATGGCAGCCAACCTTTCTCTCTTTTTTTACTGCCGCTGACCTTTTGGTAAATATCCTGTATCTTTTCGGAATTATCCAAAGCTTCCCTGATAACCCCGTTGAATTTACCTTCATGATACATATCCCATGAGGAAAGAAACTCTGCCGCCACACCAAGACTGCGAAGAACCTTTTGAAAATCAACCGTAAAATACTCACCAAAACTCTTATAACCCTCCTTCGGAGAAGGCGCCAGACGTAGAGGATATCCCAAGTATGGGGAGAATTTATCTGCCAGTTCCGGAGGTAATCCGTCTATCGGGTCAAAGTCATTGAAAACATAAGTCGATTTCACGGAAACGCCTTCTGCCTGTAGCGCCCGAAACACCAGATCGTGAACCAATGGCCCGCGAAGCGAGCCGGTATGGGCAAAGCCGCTCGGTGTAAACATGTCATCCACCCAAAAAGGCTGATACTTCCCGCTTTTGATGATCTCTTTAGCGACTTTGTTTGCCCAAAACATAATTCTATTATAACAAAAACCCCGCCTTGGCGGGGTTTGGTTGTTCTTAAATTGAAATTTATTCAATATGCAGTATTTTGTATTGAATTTTCCCCGCCGGCGCTTCCACTTCCACCTTCTCCCCTACCTTTTTACCCAATAATGCTTTACCTAAAGGTGAAGAGTGGGAGATTTTCTTTTGCATCGGATCGGCTTCCCATTCGCCGACGATAGTAAAAGATTCTTTTTTGCCGTTTATGTGGACGGTCACTTTACAGCCAATGTCAACTTTAGCTTTGGAATGGACCGTAATGACCTTGGCTTCGTGAAGGACCAGTTCAAGTTCGGCAATCCGGCCATCCATAAAAGCCAAATCCTGTTTGGCGGCCGTGTATTCGCTGTTTTCCGTCAAATCGCCCTGGCCGCGGGCTATCGCCAGCCGGTTGACGGCTTCCGGCCTCTTTTTGTTCACCAGATTGTCATATTCCTCTTTAAGCTGTTGCAACCCTTCGCGGGTCACCAGTATTTTCTGTTGATCAGTCATATTCTAAGTATTTAATAAAAAAATCCCCTTTTTGTAATGGTTTTTGGGGAAAAAATCAAGCAGATTTCTGCTTCGTATTACCCAGTAAATATACTCTTTCGAAAACTTATTGTCAATATCCTATAGCTACGATATAATGCTAAATACAGGCCCCCATCGTCTAGCGGCCTAGGACGATACCTTCTCAAGGTATAGATCGTCGGTTCGAATCCGACTGGGGGTACCAAAGCGCTACAAACAACTCAGGCAATCTTTTCCCAAGGATAGTTTTTATTTCCAAAATGTCCATATCTTGCAGTTTTCTGATAAATCGGACGCTGCAGATCTAATTTTTCCAGAATATCACCTACGGAAAAATTCAATAAATTATCCGCGAAATCAGAAATTATTTTTAAATTTTTCTTTTCCGTGCCAAAACAATCGATTTGTTTGTCAATTGGTTCTCTTTGTCCTATCAAATAGGCCACCCTGACCTCACATTTTGAGGCTAGCTTGTGGGCTACAATATTTTTGGCTAAATATCTGCAGGCGTAGGCTCCGCTTCTGTCTACTTTGGTCGGATCTTTTCCGGAAAAACCTCCTCCGCCATGCCTTCCCATCCCTCCATAACTATCGACAATAATTTTCCGTCCGGTTACCCCTGTATCTGAAGCCGGTCCGCCGATTTCCCACTTACCGGTGCCGTTGACGATAATTTTATGAATATCCGGCAATTTTAATTTATATTTTGTCAAAACAGGAAGTATTACATATTTAATCAATTTTATTTTAACTTCCTGATTGGGAATTTTAGGGTCATGCGGAACAGCGATAATAACGTGCTCAACTGATTTTGGACGGCCGTTCTCATAAATAACTTTTACTTCGCTTTTACCGTCCGGCCGTAGAAAAGGAAGTTTAGCTGACTGACGCATTTCATCAAGTCTTTCCACTATTTTATGCGCTAAAGTAATCGGCAAAGGCATAAGTTCCGGTGTTTCATCCGTGGCATATCCGAACATCATTCCCTGATCGCCGGCGCCCCCGCTGTCCACACCGACAGAAATATCAGGCGATTGCTGGTGAATATAGATGGAAACCGGTGATTTGTAAGTAAAATTATAAATATTTTTGGTATAGCCTAATGATCTGATAACTTTGCGGGTAAGTTTCTCATAATCCAGCTTTTTGGGACAGGTGACTTCTCCCGCCAAGACAATGCGGTTGATTGTCACTAACGTCTCAACCGCCACTCTGGATTTTGGATACTGCCTGATCGCTTCATCAACTATCGCATCTGATATTTGATCGCAGATTTTGTCCGGATGCCCTGATGCTACTGATTCGGAGGTAAAAGATGAAATCATAAAGCTTACTATATCTTTTCGGGCCTTTATTATCAAGCAGTTTAATAACAAATTATATTTTAGCGAAGCGGTCAGAAATTTTCTTTGAAATAAGTTCGAATTTTTCGTAAACAGAGTACTAGTGATTTATAATTCTTTGACAAATGGACAAGGTAATGCTAATAATTGATTATGGATCAAAATAACCCGGCAAATCCTGTTGATACTCCAATTCCGTCTGAAGTCCCATCTGAGGTAAAGATTACGCCCCCCAAAAGAATAGATCTTAAGTTGATCGCGATTGGCCTTACCACCGTCGCGGTGCTTATTGGTGTCGGCGTCTTTGTCATTCAACCCTGGTCCGAAAGAAGTAAGGCGAAAACCCAAACGATCCCTACACCAATAAAAAAATCAGAAAGCGGAAAAATGTTCCTTACCGTTTCAAATCCAAATCAAAATTCGCTGATTATAGATAATGAGACTTTAGTGAAAGGAAAAACTCTGCCCGGAAGTACAGTAATGATCTATACAAGTATCGATGACGAAACTGCAGAAAGTGACAGCGAAGGTAATTTCGAAACGACCATTTCACTAGCTGAAGGTGAAGAAGTCCTTTCGATAACGGCTGTTTCGCAGGTAGGAGAAGAAAAAACCTTGGATTTTGAATTAAATGTCAAACCGCAAGAAATATGAGCCGTAAATTTATTTCAATTATTTTTATTTTGATCTTCGCATCTCTCTACTTGCTGATTTCACCTCGTATTAGCACTGCAAAACAGGAGAGCGTACCGAAAGGTCAGCTAAAAAAGGCGGAAAAACCAACCGGTGTACAGGTAAAAGTAGAAAAATTGGGAACGGCGAAACTGAAAGAGCTCTTGGTCGAAACGGGAACAGATGCGGCCAAACTGATAAAACTTAATAAAAAACTTTTGAAAATGGAGTTTAAACATGCCACCGCCTCATCTCTTCTAAAAAAGAGACATGCCGTCATGGGCATGATTACCGCGATATCCGGTAATATCATCACTGTCGCTAACCAGGTACAGTCGGACAGAACCTATACTGTCGTTACTAGTCCAAACACTATGATAACGGGGAAATCTGTCGCTGTTTCTAACATACCAAATACCGATGTGCAAGATTTAAGCACTCCTTCCTCGACCATGGTGCCGACACTTCAAGTTGGGATCAGAATTTCTGCTTTTGGTACTCCCCTGCCGGACGGTTCGTTACTGGCCGATAAAATTCATATCATTCCGGGAAAAGCAGGTGGCGTCTATAATAAATTTGATTTCAGTGTCAGCCCGATCTCTACCCCTTCATCTGCCATCACTACTCCCTTTGAACTGCTTCCGACTCAGATAGTAACCTTTGGACCGTTACCCAGTGAATCACCGACTGAATTCCCTGCCAACCCGAATCCCTAAAAATTGACAGTAAAATTATTACCAGTATAATATAAGGTCGCCTGCGTAAAACTATAAGTATTAAGGAGGTGAAAAGAATGAAAAAGATTTTATCGGCAATTACGTTTCTTGCATTATTTTCTTTTTCGATTTGGGTGTTTCCGGTTCTGGCACAGGATGAAAGGCCAAAAGGTCTGGAAGACCGGGGTCCTTTAACTAAGATCACTTTCATCCACTATAAAGATGAAAAAGCCAAATCGCCAGGTGCGAGTAAGGATAAAGGCGGTTCCGCCTGTTACGGTTATCTGGCCAATGGCGCCAAATGGAAGAGTAATGAAAGTTACTTTATTAATCCAAATAATCTCAGCTTAAAGAGCGCCGATGTTAAAAATGCCATCGATGCAGGAGTAGCCGAATGGGAAAATTATGGCGGTAATATATTTGGTCCCGGTGAATTGGATAAAAATGCGCCTTATGACACCTCAATTCCTGATGGATTGAATGTGGCTGCTTTCGGTGCTTATCCAGATACCAATGTTATCGCCGTGACTACGGTCTGGGGTTATTTCTATGGACCACCCAGAACCAGGCAAATTGTCGAGTGGGACATGCTCTTCAATACGGGCTTTCAGTGGGGTGTAAACGGTGATGCAACAGATATGGATGTCCAGAACATTGCCACCCATGAACTGGGTCACAGCGCCGGAATTAGCGATCTATATACGACAAACTGCAATCTGGAAACAATGTACGGTTATTCAACCGAGGGAGAAACTATTAAAAGAGATTTAAATAAAGGTGATATAGCCGGTATAACAGCGTTGTATCGATAAGATTGAAGATTGGCTGGATTTTACGCGTGAGAGATTTCCGCGCAGGCGGGGTTATCCTTGTTATCGGATAACGAAAACAGTGTACAAATGAATTATAACCTTGGCAACTCCCGGGGTTGTTAAATAGCGTGAAACCGCAATAAGGTAACCTGTCATTGCGAGTCCCGATGTCACATTAGGACGAGGCAATCCCGTTGATTAAAGGATAAAACTATAGAGATCTTTCCAGTCCGGATTAAATTTCTTAATTAAATCAATTTTCTTTTTTCTATTTCCTGCCTTAATCTGCTTCTCTCTTTCTATAGCCATGTTAAGATTTTGTCATAAGATGTCTTCTGTGATATTTTACAATATATATTTGGTCTGGTAGTAACGGGATTGCCGCGGCCAAGAAGAACTTGGCCTCGCAATGACATGAATTTACAATTGGCGGCTCCGCCCGACTCTACTCCTCCCAAATAAAAATATACTTAAAGGAAAAAGTATTCTTTACTCAAACACCATCGTGATATAGCTGGTGACAGACTCTGGCGATTGGCCGGAGATGAGGAAGGAGTCGGACGATTCGATCAGTTCTCCCTCTTTTATTCCAATATTTTTTAAGTAATTCAATAAGATCGACAACGTCGGCGGGGAATCAACGGTCACATTATCTAAATTCTGAAGATCTAACTTCTCTAAAATTCTTGTGCTGATTAGATCATTTTCACCTGATTTCACATGACTTTCCTCGTGGGAAAAGTCAACAGACGCAACCATCAAACAATCTTTACAATTTTTCGAAAGAAAATCAGCCAGATTATTCACTTCTTCCTCTGTTGTCCCGCTTTTCACAATTAAGGGAATAATTTTGGCTTTCGGAAAATAAATTTTGAGGAAACTGACCAGGCCGCAAACGGAATGTTCCGTATCGAAATTATCTTCTTCAATACTGGCCAGCTGTTGCTTATTTATTTTTTCAATCAACGACGATTCCGGCTCTAATAGACTAAACTGCGTCTGCCATTTTCCGGCGGAAACCTGCAAATCGGCTTTTCCGTAATTTTGATGGTTCGGTCCGATAAGAATAATTGTTTTTATTCCCGGTGAAATCATTTTTAAGGCATTAATAATCAAATCCCGGGCCAGCAGATGATGAGGAACGATCAGTCCCCGGACAGAGATTTTCTCTTTTTGGGAAATACCTTCTTCATAAACGCCTTTGGTGAAAGGACAGGCAATGTGAGAGGTGGATTCGTGCTGGACTAACAGAACACTGTCACCCTGAACTTGTTTCAGGGTCTTATTTAGATGCCGAAACAAGTTCGGCATGACATTTATACTAATAATAAAGAGAAAAATAATCAGGCTAAAAATAATTTTACTTTTCCAGCGCTTTAACCCAACTGGGTGCTTGAGGAATCGGGAAAGATGTTTTGCCTTCATAAATTACTGCCTGCCAATCGCTGTCTGATAACCTTTCGCCAAACGGCCGGGTAAACTCGAAGTAGCTGTAAACAACGCCTCGGGTCAGCCTCGTCCCATTGGCGTCTTTGACGGCGACATAAATAATACTCGGGATGCCGGTGGCTTCGTATAAAATTTCCTTTTTTTGCAGAGTAACGGCCGTATGGACATCGGCGATCAGTCCGGCCCTGGCTTCCCTGGCTTTGATATAAGAAAGGCTGGTTGAGGGCGGCGTAATAATATTGTTTAATCCTACCACCCCAAGCCGTAATTTCTCAAAATCTTCATCGGAAATCACCGTATTTTGCAGCTCTTTTTCCGCCAGAGTCTTGAAGAAAGTGAAACTCTCGACCATCTGATCCGCTTTCCATTTCTGCTCCTCGGGCATAACGCCATTTTTCTCCAAACCATCTTTAGTCATCTTCGCCAAAGCTATTACCCGGTTCAAAAATACCAAATTCGGTTCGACATAACCTTTGGGCACTGCCGGCGGAGTCGGTTGTTCTCCTCCGCCGCCAAGTTCCGCATAAGACTGTTTGGCATATAAAAGCGTGTCATGCCGCAGTTCCGTCCATGATCCCAAAGCAGTATTCAGATCTTTATCATTCCAGGAATCCGTCTGCATAAACTGTGGGTAACCTTCGGCGAACTTGGTAAAAAGCGATTTTAATGTATAAAGCCATGACCAGTATAGGTTTTGCGTCCAGGCTTTACTGTCAAAACCGTTGAAAACTTTCTCCAGTTTCTGTTTTTCCTTAGCGATCACTTTATCGGAATCCGGCGCATTTTCTTTGACCCACTGGTCAAGGTAAATCTGAGCCTGAGAACCTCCGAAAATACTCATTGGCATAAGAGCTGTCGGGATTGAAGGCAGTTTTTGGCCGGTTTCAGCATCAGGCGCTTCGTCTCCCTGGGTAAGGGTAGAAAAGATGAAACTGTCCGGGATAAACCGTTGTCCCATGAAACGGAAGCCTTTGGTTTTCGCCAAAGCTTCCTGTTTCGTCTCATCCGAACCAACTAAAACTATTGATGATTGGATCAGCGGACCGGGTAGTTTCTTCACTTCATCGGTAAACTGTTTTAATTTATCAGCGGAGGTAATGTCTTCAAATACCACGCTGTCACCGTAAACTTTCTTCACCAAATCACGATAATCATATACTGTCAGGTCATCACTTTTACCCACGAAGAAAACTGTCGGTAAGTAAATATTTTCCCACAGAGTCAGGGCTTTTTGATTTTCC
>JALHWS010000066.1 GCA_022866885.1 Candidatus Microgenomates bacterium
AGGGAGAGCCGACAGCAGGACAATTTGCCAGAGGAGCAAGAGATTTGGCTTGTGCAAATAGAGCTGCTGAAAGACGAGGAACATTATACATAGTTAATGATGGCCATGATATAGCGGGAGATACAATTCCTCGGGCAGCATTAGTTGCTGGAGTTGTATCAGGAGGTAAAGGTCCGATTCTTGATCCAGATAGTGAATATAGAATGAGAATGCTTATTAATATAGCAAGAGGAAAAGGTGGAAATGTATTATTTGATCCCGAAGGTAATGCGACCACCTCAAGAAGTTCGGATCAAGGATTAGTGCAAGCAGGCGTATCCAACAGAGATATTCAGGTGATAGGGTATGGTGAACAAGATCCTCATTATGCAAACGGTAGACAGGCAAGAGCTTCACTCCAGGGCGCGGTAGAAACAGCCAGATGGTTAGCGTTGGTAGCAGTTGCAGCAGGAAATAGATTACTATAATACAACATTTTGTTAGAAGAACGAACAGGTCATTTCCACTTCATTTCCTGATGAAAAATATACTTTGAGATGAGGTGCAGATGGCTTTTGTGGATTAGCCATTCGATGATTAGCGACCAGGAAATACTGACGAGAAGCAAAATATTAGTTTGGGAATTTGGGAATAAAAGATTTGTCAGAAAAAACCATTCCAAAATATTCGGGAAATATAAATAGACTTTTTCGTTTCTCATCACAATCCCGATAAATTGTCCTATACCCCGATAGATAAAAAGTATTAAACCAATCGTAAAAACCGTTTGTCCGCGTAAAAACAATAAAATAAAGAGATACCACCAGTAATCGAGAATTTTGTCGATCGTATTATATTGATACCAGCGGAAACCTAAAAGGTTAAACAGTAATCCGTCAAAGTAGTCAAGAATGATAGTTAGCAAGAAAGTCTGAAGCGGATATGAAAATATCAGAAACGGTACGCCTATCCGGCACAAGAGGATAATAATTAATATAATTTTTAAAACCAGTTTTTTGTTCACGGTTGAGAGATAATTTTTTTTATTGAGTGAAGATATTTTTCCGCTGATTTTCTACCCAGAGAAATAAGATAATTCGCTTTCCGGTTAAAGTTCAGTATCGTCGGTGAAGGGTAACGGATTTGGATGTCAAGATCAACCGGCCATTCAGACAGCTCATAACGGGCGTTGGAGGAGACAGACGAGTTGATTTGTTTAAACAGAGCGCTTAATATCCCTTTGAAAGTGCCTTCTGTTAAGCCGGTTACATCAACACCGATGACTTTTTTATAGCCTAAATCATGCAGATGTTTCGCTCCGTAATAAACGGTAAAGCCTCCGTCGCTTAAGACTAAGCCGCGCCGTTTGACCGGTTGGAGCATGGGAAACATGCTGCAAGCGGCAACTAAAGCTGAGGCGATATCACCGGTTTGAAGTAAAACTGTCTCTTTTTTCGTCAGATCGGAAGTAAAAATCACGACAGGAGTAGGCAATTGTTCAAATGTCTTATATGGGAGGAGTCCGCGGATCAGTTCCGTCAGTTTAAGGTGGTCAATTACCTCGAAATGGTGCCAATGCGTGTTTAAAATGTTGAATGTTTTTAATTTATTGACAAACTTGACTATTTCAGAAGTTGGGACTTCGGATGCTAGAAGAACGCTTAAAACTGCTCCTCCGCTTAAACCGGCATAACAGGCCGGTTTGAGATGATGATCTTTCAAAACATCGACAAAACCGGTATAGGCAATAGCGCTTAATCCTCCTCCGGAAAGACTGAGGGCAAATTTCTGTTGTTGGCTCATATCAATAACAAATTAATTATACTAGAATATCAATTATGTTTCCCATCCAATTAATCAATAAACCATTCCTGAAGAAGTTTCGGGAGATTTTAAAGAAGAATAATTACACTTTCGAGCACTTATTAGAGTTAGGCATGAACCCTTTTACCGTCGCCCTGTATGATTTGCCTATCTTGGCATATCGTAACCCTCATGAAACTTCCTTTGGCATCTTATTCCACCTTTTCTTTCTTGGCGGGGTATTGGAGCGGAAAATTGTCAACAGATTGTTTTTAGCCGGCGATATTGAAGAACTGTTAAGGATAAAAATCCTGGAAAAAAACGAAGATAAATTTTTTAAGTCCCTTGTTACAATTATTCCTTATCAGTCATTGTATTTAGTCGGTGATTTTATATTGCGGTTAGATGGTCTATCAAAAAGAATGAAGAAACGGGAGGATCTCGTTTATCCGGCCAGTTTGGATTCGGTTACTCTTTTAGAAACGGCAGTTTGTAAGCCGGTCATATCCACGCTTGATTTGGGTTGCGGTTGCGGGATTTTAAGTTTGATTGCTTCAAAATACAGCCGTTTCGTGATCGGGATTGATATCAATCCCCGGGCGGTCAATTTTTCCCGGTTTAACGCATTACTCAATAATATTTCCAACTGCCAGTTCATCTGCGGTGATCTGTATCAGCCGGTTGAAAACGAAAAATTTGACCTGATTTTGGCCAATCCTCCTTATGAAATCACTTTAGAAAAAACCTTTCTTTACAAAGACGGCGGAAGATACGGCTTTCAGATACTCCAAAAGATTGTAGAAGGCGCCTCAAAACACCTGAATAAAGGCGGTATCTGCCAAGTAATCAGCAGAGTTGGGGAATTTGCCGCTGACATGAAAGAAACGCTGATTAAGAAATGGATTTCTGATAAAAATATCCGTTTCTCTTTCCAAGAACTCTCGAAAATGGATATTTACCAATATGCGTATGCTATCTCTACCGATAAATTGATCTTAGATGAGAAGGTGACAGATTACCGTAAATATTCACAGAGTATCAAAAAACTCCTGGATCATTTCAACAAGATTCATTTGCAGAATGTCTTATTCGGAATTATCACTCTTCAAAAAAAATCCGGGGTCTTTGACAGCATTAGAAAGTTCCTAGTTAAATAGCTGATAAAAAGACTCTCAATATTTTCTCCATCTCCCACAGATTTTCTGTACCAACTGAAATTCTAACGAAAGGCCGGCCGAAGTTTGTCCAAAGGGAAGTAAGATAGACTCTAGTCGTATTCAGGCCGAAGCTGGTGCCGGCAATAAGATTTACCTTTTGCTTTTCCGCCTTTTTCATGATTGACGCGATGAATTTCTTATATACCGCTACACTGTTGCCTCGGCGAAACTGCAGATTGAAAAAGCTGCCCTTAAAAGGAAGATGTTTGTTCCATTTGTAACTGGGATGATTAGGTAATCCAGGATAGATAATCTTTTCGATAAGCTTACTCGGTTTTTGGTTGAGATGGGTTTGGATTTTATCAGCAAGATAAAAAGCATTCCTGTAGTGTTTGTTTAGTCTTTTTGTCAACAATTTCCTGTTTGGTTTAGGCAAGGCATAAACACTGATGTCGGTGATGTTGGTGCCGGCGTGTTTGCGGTATTCAAATATTTTTAAGGCTTCCGGCTGACGGGCGATGATGATACCGGCCGTAACTTTATCCATGCCGAATTGGTAATGTTTATTGAGACTTTCAAAAACTATCAGGTGCAGTTTACCGCCCCAGCCGATTTTCCTCAAAGGCTGGTAGGAGGAGGCCAAACAGGTATTATCAATGACCAGGTAAGTTTCTTCCCGGACAGTTCGGAGGATTTCAATTATCCTGTCCAAGTCAGGCAAGGGAAGCGAGTAAGCATTGCAGAGAGAGTCAAAGAAAATGACGGTTGGTTTTTCTGCCTTGATTATTTTAATAATTTTGTCCGTATCGTCCTCTTCAACTTCGATGATTTTATCTTTCAGGCTGTTTACCAATATCTGCTTGTATTGGAAATAAGAATTTTTTCCAACCATTACTTTGTTTTTGATCTTTCCTTCTGACAAAAGATAAACAAAAATAGTAGTAAAGGCCGCCATGCCGCTATTGGTCAGGTATGCGCTGCAGCGGAACTTCAAAGGGCAATCGACGTATTCCTGGAGAAACTTTTTTTCAAAATCAAGCTCATCAAGATGGGTATCTCTTTTGTAATCATTGATTGTACCGATGATTTTGCCGGTTTGTTTGCCGGCCTGGGAATATTGGGTATGTAAATAAGACGGTGACTGCCAATCAGCGGCTGTTGCCGTGCTGCCTAAGAGATTTTGGGAAATCCTTATCAATTCAAAATAGGTGTTTTTGGTATTTTTCAAAGAAATAAGATTATCAACTGTTTGTTTGCCGGTTTTTAGTGTTTGGAAGTGGTGATTTAGTTCTTTTTGGTATTGGCGGAATTTTTCCGTTAAACCGGCGGTTTCTTTCTCTATTTGGGAATAAATTGCCGGTCGGAAATGCCTTTTTACGCCAATGATCTGTTTTCGGAGATTACTTAAAGTGTCTAATCCACATTGACAAAGATAAATCAGCTCTTCAAAATCGTCGGATAAATCCCCAAAAGAAACAGGAATGATTTCCGGATCAATAATACTCATAGGATTTCAGACAACGACTTCATCGCCATGATACTTTCGCAGTTTCGGGATCAGAATGGCGATTAAGCCGGTGGCGATTAAGGTGCCGACTCCGCCAACCACCACGGCAGCCGGAGTCCCGACCAAAGCTGCCAATATTCCGGATTCTGTTTCTCCCAACTGCGGCCCGCCCATGAAAAAGATCATGTTGACGGAAATCATCCGGCCGCGCAGATGGTCAGGGGTTTTCAGCTGGCGGATCGTGTTTCTGATGATGGTGCTGACGACGTCACCCATGCCGCTTAAGGCCAAAAAGACCAGGGCTAAAGGGAAAGATTTAGTGATACCGAATAAAATTGTCGCCAGACCGTAAACAAAGACGGAAATAATTAAAATCCTGCCTTGATGATGGATGTGTCCGAGTGAAGAGACGAAAAGGCCGGCCAGAATTGCTCCCAGAGACGGAGCGGCGTATAAGATACCTAAGCCTTGCGGACCAACTTTAAGGATATCTTTGGCAAAGACGGGCAGAAGGACGGTGGCCGAGGCAAAAAAAGTAGCAAAGAAATCCAAAAACATGGTTGAGTAAATGATCGGGGAATTTTTTACAAAATGTAAACCTTCCCAAACTGATGCCAAGTTGAAGGAAACCGGTTTTTCCACTACTGTTTTTGTCGGATGGATGCCGAAAAGGGCGATGATGGAAGCAAAAAAACAGAGGGTATTGATGAGGTAGACTCCTTTTTCACCCATGCCGGCAATCATAAATCCGGCCAGACTGGGTCCCAAAACAACGGCTGTCTGCCACATAATCGTATTGAGTCCGACGGCATTGATGAAATATTGTTTGGGTACGATTGAAGGAAGGATTGATTGTCTGGCCGGCGTATCAAATGAAGCAACCACCGCTCCCAAAGCTACTAATACATATATAATCAGCGGCGTAATCGTACCGTTTGCGGTGGTGATGAAAAATGCTAAAGCGATAAAAGTCAGGCAAATCTGGGAAATAACGAGCATGGTTTTACGGTTGATAATGTCAGCAACCGTACCGCCGATTAAAGAAAATATGATGATCGGGATAAACCGGGATAGACCGATTAAAGCAAGAGACCAAGTAGTATTGGTTATCTGGTAGATGTGCCAGTTAAGGACAACTACCTGCATCTCCGCGCCGATTCGGGAAATCATGTAGGCGATCAAAAAGAGCCGGTAGTTATGAAATTGCAGCGCTCTGAAAGGAGATTGTCTCGGTTTCATTTTTCTAATTCTAACTGATTCGTGTTTCGATTACTATAACCTATAGCGCTTGACAAGGTAAACTATAGGTGCTATAATCGCCAAAATCAATTATGAAAAGATACTTTTTCATTTTTCTGGCAACATTTTTTCTATTTTTAGCCTCAAAAACCGGGATGGTACAAGCTTCCGGCGGTTGCGTGCCTGTATATGGCGGCGGCGTCCAATGCCCTCGGGCAGCCGAGGTTTTACTGGATAAAAAAGTCAGGAATCCGGCTACAGGAATCTTTGTCGACAACCTCGGTTTATCCGATCCCAAGTATCGGCCGACAGGTATTGTGACTTTCCGTCTTTATATCAAAAATACCGGCGATGAAACGATTGACAGGGTTACTGTAACTGACAAAATTCCTCAATTTATCGATTACATGTCTGGACCGGGCAATTATGATAATTCTTCCCGAACTTTGACTTTTACCGTTGATAATCTTTATGGTGGTACCACACGGACCTTTGATATCAAAGGTCGAATTGTTCATGAAGCGGTATTGCCGGCGGAAAAATCAGTCGTTTGTCCGGTAAATATCGCAGACGCGGATACTTCATCCCAAAAAGACCATGACGAAAGCCAATTTTGTATCGAAAAACCACCGGTTGTTCCTTCTGTTCCGAAAGCCGGCCCCGAGCATTGGATACTTTCCTTAGGCGGTTTGACGACTGCTCTTTCGGTCGGTTTATATTTCAGAAAAAAAGCCTTTTTGGCCTAATATCGGTTTACATCCCCTGATTTTTCTCCTATACTAATACTGTATTTCGTTAATTTCGCGGCGTTATCAGTGTTGTGATAGATCAGTACAAAGGTTCGAAGAAAAATCTTTATACCGGAATATTCACGAAATACAGTACTAACTTCACTTGGATCTTATGGTAAAAAGGACACTCCTTATTCTCTCTATTTTTATCGCCACAATTTTCTTAATTGTTTCGTCAGCTCCTTATTTTAATTATTTTCTTATCCAAATCGGCGTCAAAAAAGAATCAATCATGATAGCCGGAACCGGCAGTATGTATCCGACTTTTCCCAAAGGAGAAGGGACTAATGATTTAGTCAGAGCGCAGGAGATTGTTGCCTGGCCGCAGATGAAGAAATACCCCTCCGGATTATCTATTTTTGGCAAACATCTTTTTGACTACACGATACAAAACGGTGATATCGTCGAATTTCAAAACGACAAGACAAAACAATTATCAGAAAAAAAATACGGTGAAGAGGCCGGTTTTGTAAAAAGAGTGATTGCCCAGGCCGGAGATACAATTGACCTTCGTGACGGTTTCGTTTCCGTCAATGGCCAACTTTTAACCGAACCGTATATCGCCAAAGCCCGTGCTACTTACGGCGGAGATTACCTTCCTGACTGCAAGCAGATGACGATCCCGCCGGGTTTTGTTTTTGTGATGGGTGATAACCGGAAGGCCAGTTTAGATTCGCGGTATGAGTTGGGACTGGTTAGTCTCGATGATATCCATTATGTAATTCCCTGGAACCAGCAGGAAGAATATAAAAAGAGCTGGAGGGATACGACCGGTGATTTCTCTCTCGCGCATACCACTACTTTGGATCCCCAAAAATTTATCGAACTCTTAAATGCAAAAAGACTGAAGGAGAGCCGGAAGGTGTATAAATATCAGTCTCTTTTGGATGCTTCCGCCAAAATTCGCGGAGAAGCGATGATCAAAAGTGATGATTTTTCACCGGAAGGCACCAGAAGCGGGATGACTTTGGAAAAAGCCATCAGACAGTCAGGCTACCGCAATATCATTTTCGCCGAAGTCTACAGCCGGGGTTTTTACGAAGCGGACGAACTTCTGGATAACCTGCTGGAATTTCCGGATACCAAGAAAATCCTTTTTTCCGACCAATACCAGGATATAGGACTGGCGGCGGTTCTGGGAGAAATAAACGGTTGTCCGGTACAGGCGGTAATCGTCCATTTCGGCGGATACGTGCCGCCAAATTATTCCAAAGAGCAGACAGACAGCTGGCAAAGCCTGGTTGAGAATTTGGAAAAAATATTACCTTCATGGGAGGCGCTTAAACAGGCAGACGGCGTTGATCAGGGGAAATTGACGGATTTAGTGAATCTGCTAAATACCCGATTGAGTAACGCTAAAAGGATAAGTACCAAGATGAGAGCCAATCAATGGCTGGATGATGAAGAGAAAAAGATGGCGGAGAATGATAAAAACCTGGCCACGGAAGCGGAAAAATTAGTTGCGGAGTTGAATAAAAGGTAATTATTCTATGTCATCATATAAGAGTTTCCTCAGTAAACTTCGAAAATTTTACATCGCTCATAATTATTTATTTCCTTTATTTCTAGTTATTTTCCTCGCTTTGTTTCTTTTCGGAAAGACTTTATTCCCGCCTGCCGGGAAAATGATTTTCGGGATGGACATCTATGACGCCTATTTTTACTGGAAAAATTATTTAAGGGAAAGCATCTTAAGCGGTATCATCCCTTTCTGGAATCCATATAATTTTTCCGGGACTCCCTTTTTGGCTCACCCGAACATCAATATCTTCTACCTGCCTAATTGGTTATTCATTATTTTACCGATTAATTACTCTTTCGCCTGGTATTTTTTTCTCCATATCGTCATTGCCGGGATAAATATGTACTGGTTAGCCCGGCAATATACCGGCAGGTTGGGAGCAACTGCCGCGGCAATCACTTATGTGTTCGGCGGATTTTTTGCCGCCAGGATCTACAGCGGCCATTTGGAGTATGTTGATGCGGCTTCCTGGGTGCCGTTGGCATTTGGCTGTACCCGAAACGCCCTGCTTACACCAACGAAGAAAAAAATATTATTGTCTGTTTTAGGGCTGACGGTTTTGCTTCTAACCGGTAATGAGCTTTTTTTCCTGTTTACTTTGGAACTAATCGCTTTATATATCTTGTTTTTGATGCTTAACAGACGCATTCCATTGCGAATGTCAGTTATCAGATATGCAAAAGTCTTATTGATCTCGCTTTTAGTCGCTTTCGGGTTGGCCGCTGGTGAAATATTGCCGAGAATGGAATTTATCGCAAACTCAATCAGGTCAGGCGGTATTCCGTATTCGCTTGCCGGCGGGGGAGCAATACCAGTTTCCGGCCTTTGGCTTTTCGTTAAACCATTTTTTTTGGGTATGCCTTTTCGGGATAATTATTCTTATACCGGTCCCTGGCCGAATTTACTTGAGTTTACCTATTATGTAGGGATAATCCCGATTATCGCTGTTGGCATATTTATATTTTTGACATTTGTTAATAAATTGAGGCTGATGGTGAAATTTAAAATAAATAAAGAGCTCTGGTTTTATCTTCTTTTGGTAATCCCTTTTTTTGCGCTTATCAGTTTAGGAAGTAATCTCAAACCGAATATTCACGAGTTCTTATGGCAAGTCACACCTTTATATAAAGGAATCAGAATTCAGGCCCGTCATCTGTTCGGTGTCGCTTTTGCTCTTTCTTAGTCTTGAGGGATGATCATCGGTATTTTGAAAACCAAAATCCTGAAAGTTTTACTTCTGTTATTAATTACTTTTGATCTGCTCCTTTTTGGCAGGAATTTCATCCGTTTGACAGATTTGCCGACAGCCACTGCAGACAGTCGCTTAATCGATTATCTTAAAAAAGACACCAATGTTTTTAGGGTTTTGCCCGATTTTCCGGTTACTTCAACTGTCCGGCGTGATTTTGATTTCGGGGCGGCTTCGCTTTACCGTATCCCTTCAACCAGCGATTATAATTCCATGGTTTTGTCACGTTATTACAATTTTATCGATCTTTTAAATAAGGCTTCTGTCTCTTCTGTTCCCTATTACAACGTCGAGATTCCGCCTCCAAATCCTAAATCATCATATATTAATTACTTAAATGTCAGATATATTCTCAGTGACCGTATTACAGACGGTTTGTCCGGTGATGTAAGCGGTAATTATTCAATACTCTTAGAAGGAGAAAGATACCGGCTTTACAGAAATAATAATGTTCTACCCCGTTTTTTCTTCGTCCCTCAGGCGCAGTTGTACCAGACGGATAAAGAATTGGAAAAAGCTCTGATAAGCGGTCAGGATTTGGAGAAAACCGTAATGCTTCGGAAAAGCGATTTGGTTGATGGTAAAAAATACGATTTGGATTGCGCTTCTGCGGAAAAAAACAAAGTGGAAACGGTTTCTTACTCGGCAAACTCTATATCCTTACGGACGAATTCGGCTTGTAATGCCTTTCTTTCCAGTAGTGAAGTTTACTATCCCGGTTGGCGGGTGAAAGTAGACGGCAAAGAAAGTAAAATATTACTGGGGAATTCCGCTTTCCGGACAATTTATTTACCCAAAGGACAACATTCCGTTGAGTACTATTTTTCCCCAAAAATCTATTATTTCGGCTTATTTATAACATTATTCTCATTCCTGTTGTTCTGGAAAATATATACCAGCGGCACTTCAAGGGATGTAAGAGAATAGACCGGTTTATTGCTTTTTAAATACGGATAAATATTATACCAGTTAAAAAAAGACTCCCGGTTTAAAATGACCGTATAATCACTCTCATTATATATCTGTGAATTGGCTTTAGTAAGATTATTTTCATTGACCGTATCTGAAAGATCCGGTCGCAGATATAATTTGGCTATATCCGGCGCCATCGCTACCGTAATTTTGGCATTGTTGCGGGCGTTTTGATTAAGGTATTGCATGGCTTGCTTATAGCTTCCTGCCCAAAACTCGATATCAAATTTGCCCTGGGCTCCTTTAATTCCTCCCAACCATTCGCTGAAATAGCTAGTTTGATACGGATGCACGGAAGACACTTGAAGTATCAAATAACAAATGTAAACACATGAGAATATAAAAGAAACATGATGAAACATATGACTTATTCTTTTCAAGAAATGGGTAAAGCCTACTCCGGCAATGATGGAAAAAGGGAAAATGACTTCCATAAAATGGCGGATGTCATCGATGACAATCATTCCCGGTTTGAAGAAACGCAATAATGGAATAACAAACCAAAGAAAAAGGAAAAGATAATTACTATTTTCAGGCATCTTTTTCAAAAGAATAAATAAGCCGATTAAGAAAAAGAATATTATTGGCGCAGGTGTGACCGCCAGAAGCATTCCGTACGGGTAATGCCATGGGATATTCTGGCCTGACATATAAAGATTGCCGAAATATAAAACCGGCATTGCGGTGGTAGTAGTGACGGAGGATGAAATAAGGTCAAGCAACCTTTCCCAAGGATTTAACCAAAACAAAGACCAAAGGAGGTACGAAACAAGAGGAGCCAGGATCAGATAAAGAAGAAAAAAATGACGGGATAATGGAATCCGGTGTTGAATTTTCCTCCGGAAGAACCACCAGGCAAAACCGATCGGCAGGACGAAAAGAGCATTAAATTTGGTGTTAAAAGCAACCGCAAAAGAAACAGTTGCCAGAAACAATTTCTTTAAGTCAGGTTTTTCAATCAACCGGTAACAAAAATATAAACTGGCGGTAAAAAAGACGGCTTGAGAGACATCTTTCATATTGTTATGAAGGTGACCGAAATAACGGGGGGTCAACGCTAAAGTCAAAGCGGAAAACAAAGCAATTAAACTTCCGAAAAGCTTCTTAGCAAATAGATATATGACCGCAATTCCGACAGTTCCCATGATAATGCTGAAAAGATTGTAAGCCGCGTCGAAGGAAAAGAGATGAGAGAATTTATAAAAAATAAGATAAGTGACAACGGAAGGAATACTGCTAAACGGTCCCCAGGAAAGCATGGTATAGTTTTTCACCGTTAACGGCAGTCTCAAATGCCATAATCCGGCGTTAATCCTATCCGTGAAATCCCAGGTGACGCCGAAGTCATTGATAGTTGCCAGACAAAGACAAAAATAGATGACGATAATAATTATCGGGATAATATAAGTAGATAGTTTAGACCGAAGAATATTCATTATTTTCTCAAACGAAGTTATGATAATATAAGCCTGATGAAGATTGCAATGATTTCCTATTGGTCCTGTCCTTTAACCAGGCTTGGGGTGCTGCGCTCCGGCGGAATGAATGTTTACGTGCTTAATTTGGCTGACCAGCTGGGAAGGATGGGGCATCAGGTTGATATTTTTACTTCTTCCCACAAGGAAAATGACGACAGGGTAATCAGCGTCAATCCAAAAGTGAAAATAATCCATCTTCCCAGAGTAAAAAAGGATTTATATAAAGATGTTTCTCTTTTTGCCCAAAAAGTCATTGATTACATCAATGACAAACATCTTGCATACGATATTCTCCACGGACACTACTTCTATTCAGGATTAATCGGAAAATACCTTAAAAATGAGTTTAATTTGCCGTTAGTGGTTTCCTTTCACTCGCTTGGTTATACGAAGGATAAATTCGGCGGTATCAAAGACAGGAGAAGAATTAGAGCTGAAAAAGATTTAATTGGTACGGTTGATTTGGTGATTGCTTCCACCGAAATTGAGAAGCAGGACCTGATTGACGGTTATGCCTTGCCAAAAGAAAAAATTACAATTGTCAGTCCTGGGGTAAATCATTATATCTTTCGAAAGCACAGACAAAGCAATTCCCGGGAAAAATTACATTTACCACAAACCAAAAAGATCATTCTTTTTGTAGGCCGGATTGATCCGATCAAAGATATCAGTTTCTTAATCGAGGCAGTGGATTTACTGGCAAACCAATACCGCTCTTTTAAGAACAATTTCCGGGTGCTTCTGATCGGCGGAGATATAAACAGCAGGCAATTCTGGCAAACAAACGAGGTAAAAAAGATCAAAAAATTGATTGAGGATAAAAAATTATGCTGCTGTGTTAAATTCATTGGCAGTCGGCCGCATAATCTTTTGCCATATTATTATTCTTCCAGCGATGTCGTTGTTATGCCTTCGAAATACGAATCTTTCGGGTTAGTGGTTTTGGAAGCGATGGCTTGCGAAGGCGCTATCATCGCTTCACGCGCCGGCGGTCTGCAATACCTCGTAAAGGATAAAATCAACGGCCGATTATTCGACAGCGGAAATGTTGAACAGCTGAAGAATGTCCTTTGGGAACTTTTGAATGACCCCAAACAGAGGAAAGCTTTAGGACAGAGTGCCTTAAAATACAGTCAAAGTTTTTGCTGGGACAAGCAGGCAAAAAAGATTATCAAAATATACCGGGATATTGTACAATTCTCTCAGAAAGATAAAAAATGACGGATAAATTGCGTAAAAGTTTGATACTCGGATCAATAATCTTGGGAGTTGCTTTTTTCTGTTTAAGCATTTTGGTTAATACCGATTCTTTCAGGGATATTGACTACCAGTCGATGCTTGGTTTACAGCAGCATATCAGCAGGTTCTTCGATATCCCTTTTTCCATATTTACTGTCCTTGGCTCGACAGAAATATCACTGATTATTCTGATGTTGGTTTTCACCGGATTGATCATTAAAAAAAAGAAACTATTTTTAGGTATCTTTCTTTATTTTTCTATATATCTTATCGAGTTGATAGGCAAACTGGTAATTTTTCATCCCAGCCCACCGGCTTTATTCCACCGGTACGCATTGAACATCTATTTTCCGAGCCAATTTGTGGTAAACACCAGGTTTGCTTTTCCTTCCGGACATATGGCCAGAAGTATTTTTCTGGTCATAATCGCCCTTTTTTTATTTCTTAAAAATAAAAATTTCCGTTACAGAAAAATAGTGGCAGCCGGTTTTTTTATTTTTACCTTAGTGATGTTTATCAGTCGCGTTTATCTCGGTGAACATTGGTTATCGGACGTAATCGGCGGCTTGTTTCTCGGTTCGACTATTGCCTTTCTTTCTTTAAGTTTCTGGTAAATATGAGTCAATCATTAAGTGTTCAAATTTTGGGGTTTATTAACCAATATCTCCAAATGGATTTGGGGAAAATTACCGTTAATTGTCCTTATTGGTCAAATAAAATCAAGAGCGGTTCAGTAGTTATCCGCGGTTTCCAAAACGGGAAAGGTGCCGCCGAAGAGATTAAAACGGAACTTCAAAAAAGATTACCACTGGGAAATTTAAACGAAGATCTGCTTACATCTTTATATATCCAAAAATTTGCCAAGAAAGAGAGAATCGGCATCGACTGTTCCGGGTTGGCTTTTAGGGTTTTGGAAGAACTGGCAAGATTAAGATACAAAAATTATCCGGTTGATAACCTGACTCAAGTTTTTCCTGAAGGCATTACCCGCGTAAATGTTAAAAAACTTACGGACATAGCTTACTGTACACAAATAAATGATCTTAAAGAAGTGCAAACAGGCAATCTGATCAGGATGATGGGAGGCAAACATGTGGTGGTAATAATAAAATCAGAAAATAATTTGATTACATACATTCATTCATCTAATGCCACGTCAACGAAAGGCGTCCACTTAAGTTACATAACCATAAGAAAAGGTTTGCCTTTGGAGAAACAAAATTGGCAGGAGAAGACAAAAAAAGGAGAAAATTTCGGCCTAAGATATTATTATCCTAACAAAGGAGACGGCATCTTTCGGTTAAAGATATTTTCTTGATATGTATAAATTCCTTAGAGAAATACAAAATAAAAGAATTCATATTGTCGGAGTAACCGGTGCTGAAGGAAGTAATATCCTCAGGTTTCTGATAAAAAACGGGATCGGAAATATTACTACTCATGATTTATTATTGGAAAATTCGCTGGAAAAAAGCTATAAACTATGGCACAAGGGCCTAACGGTTGAAGAAAGAGATGCAAATTTTGAACAATTTGATAAAGACCTTTCAAAAACAGTTTTTTGTACAAAAGACAAGTACCTTCAGGATATTCAATCGGCAGAAATTATTTTTGTTCCTCAATCGTGGCGGCTTTATAAAGATCAAAACGCTCCTTTATGGACAGCCAAAAAGAAAAATATTCCTTTCTATTCTTTAACCAGACTGTATCTTGATTTAGCTCCGGCTGAAATTATTGCCGTTACCGGGACGGTCGGGAAGGGCAGCGTGGCCAATATAATTTACCAGGTACTTAAACTTACAGGGAGGAAGGTGTATTTTGCCGGGAACGAAACTTGGAAATCTCAGGTATTGGACCAATTCGACCGGATGACGGATAAAGATATGCTGATACTGGAAGTATCGCATCGCCAGCTCCAGGACGGAATATCCCGTGGTCCTCATATCGGCGTAATCACTAACCTCTACCCAAATCATTTGGATGAAGTTACTTGGGACGAGTATCAAAAATTAAAGATATCCCTATTTGAAAAACAAAAAGCAGAAGATTATGCAGTACTGAATTGGGATATTCCCCAGTTGCGGGAAATTGGTGATAGGTTAAAGTCAAAAGTCAATTATTTCAGCGCTACAAATAAAGTTATGAATATAAAAAGTATTCAAGAGTATTTTTCCCGAATTATGAATATAAAAAGTGATCAATATAAGTTAAATATACTGGTCTCATCAACCGTTTTAAATATTATCGGAATCGACTTACCGACTATTATCAATAATTTTCCAAAAGTCCGCCCGCTTCCGGCCAGATTGGAATTTCTGGGGAAAAAATCCGGGATCGGATTTTATGATGACCTTAAAAGTACCACTCCTTGGGCAACAGAAGAAGCGGTGGCAAAATTAGGTAAAAATACTATTTTGATTTTAGGAGGAAAAACCAAAGGGATTAATTACCGGGATTTCATTGCGAAAATATTTGAGATAACCAAAGAGGTAATTCTATTGGAAAGCGAATTAAGCAAATTATTTCAAAGATATTTACCGGAACAACAATTAACGATATTTAAGGATTTGAAAAGCGCAATAGAATTCAGTTATCAAAAGGCGAAGATAGGGGATAACATTTTATTATCTCCATCAGCCGGGTTTTTCTATACGGACTTTATCAGAGGAAAGAAATCGCTTCGGAAATTATTTACTTCTCTTCCTCCAAAGGAGCAAGGGTAAGAGGCGAGAGAGAGATGACCTCTGATTCCGTACCGCAAGACGGGCATTCGATAATTTTTCCGACAGTCAGATCATCTTTCCCGGGAAATGGAGTATCGCATTCCGGACAGACAGCTTTTTTGGGAAGTTGTTTTGGTATATCGGTCATGCTGTTATATAATTAAAGCATATTTTATATGGAGAAACAAGAAAAAAACGGTATTTGGACTTATAATAGTTTATTACCGGATATTTCCGTAAAATATCGATTAACGCTGGATGAGGGTCATACCCCTTTAAGGGAAATTAACAGTATTTACTTTAAATGCGAATATGAAAACCCGACCGGCTCCCATAAAGATCGCGCGATGGCTTTTCAGGTTTCCAGGCTTTTTGAAAAAGGGATAAAAAAGGCGGTCATTTCCTCCTCCGGCAATGCGGCCATTTCTGCCGCCAGTTACTGCCAATTAGCCGGGATAGAACTGACGGTATTTGTATCGCCAAAGATAAAGGCAAAAAAATTAAACAGATTAGAAAAACTTTCCTGCCAAATTATTTCAACTCCAAAACCCATAAGCAGCGCTTTCCGTTTTGCCCAAGAAAATCAGGCCATAAATTTGAAACAATCAGCTGACGAAAACGCCTTGTTCGGTTATATGACTTTGGCTTTTGAACTGATTGAGTCAGCTGCTGACATTGACGCGATTTTTATCCCTGTCAGCGGAGGGGCTGGGGTTTGTGGTTTGATAAGAGGTTATAAGAGGGCGGGAAAAAAATTACCGGCGATTCATGTGGTCCAGACTGAAGCGGTACATCCGTTATCTTCAATATTTGATAAAGATTATATTGAGAAGGAGACGAGCATCGCCGACGCGATAGTAGCAAAATATTCTCCCCTTTATCCGGAAATAATTGAAAACATAAAGGAAAGCAAAGGTTTTGGCTGGGTGATTGCCGATAGCGATATGGTGGATGCGCGGAAATGGTTACTGGAAAATAATTTGAAATGTTCATATGAGGGAGCCGCTGCGTTGGCCGCTTTGCGGAAAGCAGAAAAACAGGGGATAAAATACCGTCACCCGGTTTGTATTTTAACCGGTAAAAATTATGAGTTATAATTTCGCCGATATATTTCCGGAAAGCATTTTTTTTGTTTCTCCCGACGTAAAAAGAGGCATGGGATTGGAGGATGTTTTGCCTCATTACCATATTGTCTGTACATACTTTGATCCGTTGATCCCAATTCTTCGCCGGCAGGGAGCAAGAATCTTTTGTCTTGAAGAAGTTGATCCTCGGAAATCGCTTGAGACAAACAACACTGGAAAACTGCTCGAGAACCCGGTTGTTTTAGACTACATCCGCAAAAATTCTTCCGGCAAGCCGAATATCGCTTTTTTCAAGCCTTCAGTCAAAATAGATTTGATTTTACAAAAATACGGTTGGAGTGCCATAGGTAACAGCGCTTCGTTAAATGAACAATTTGAAAATAAAGTCACTTTCTATAAATCGGTCATGCAACTGATGCCGGAATATGCTTTAGCGACCGTTTTCGGAAAACTGGGAGAAATGAATTATGAGGAACTGTCCAAGCAATTAGATAAAAAAATGGTAATCCAATTCGGACACGGTTGGGCAGGCAAGACGACTTATTTCATCAATAACAATCAGGATTTTCTGACAGTGGCCGGTAAATTTCCGCAAACTTTGGTCAAAATAAGTAAACAAATTTCGGATTGTTTTACGGTTTTGAATAACTGTTGCCTTTATGACCACCGGATTTTTGTCAGCCCGCCGGCAATCCAGATAAGCAATATCCCCGAGCTTTATCCAAAAGCCGGTGTGACATGTGGACGGCAGTGGCCGGTGAAGTTTTTAGATCAAAAACAGATTGCCCAGATCCTTTGGATCTCCCAGGAGGTAGGTCGGTGGATGGATAAGGACGGTTTTGGGGGTTTCTTCGGTCTGGATTTTTTGGTAGAAAAAGCCTCCGGAAGAATTTATTTATCTGAAAATAACGCCCGATTGACGGCTTCATCCCCCCTGTATACCCGTTTGGAGAAAGGACTGGGGAGGATGCCGCTGTTCGTTTATCACTTGGCCTCATTTTTTGGGAAAACTATTCCTGTAGATGCTGACTTGAGCGACCAGGTAATCGGTTCGCAAATTACTATCAGGCAAACTTCAGGTGAACCGCTTGTTTCAAAACTTGAAGATTACGGAGTCTATCAGATCCAAAAAGGCAAACCGGTGTTGCTGCGCCGCGATTATATCCCCGAAAAACTGAAGGAAGATGAATTTATTTTTATGAAAAGATTTAAAAAAGAAACCGAAAGTACAGACGAAGAAACCGGCAGGATTGAAACAAAACGGGAAGTACTGGCAGACATTACAAAGGTGCAACCGTGGTTAAGCAATTTACTGGCGAAATAGTATTTAGCCGCTCCTGATCAAATTATAAATCATCGCCAGTGAAGCCAGCCCCATGAAACTGAAAGTCAGCCAGGCGATATTTCTCCCCCAAGGACTGCTTTTATGTTTTCCGACGATCCTTTCGTCACTGGCCAGTTTGACAATGATAGCAATCAGTGGAACAGCGACTATACAATTTACGATTGCAGCATAATAAAGAGCTTTGATGGCATTAATTCCGATAAAATTCATCAATACCCCGATAAAGGTAGCCAAACCGATGGTGAGATAAAAAGCTTTCGCTTCGGTAAATTTTTTCGCTAAACCCTCTTTAAAACCAAAAGTGTCAGCCACCGCATAAGCTACTGCTCCGGCCAGAATCGGGACGGATTCAAAACCGATACCGATTATACCGATTGTAAATAACAGATAGGCAAAGTTACCGGCCAGCGGCTGAAGGGCAAGGGCTGCTTCTTGAGGTGTTTCTATATCAAAAATTCCGTTTTGATGAAGGGTAGCGGCTGTCGTGAGGACGATAAAGAGGAAAATCAGATTGGAAAATCCCATGCCGATTAAAGTATCTTTTTGCATGTGTTTGATTTCATGTTCTATGACAGGAGGCGACTCTTCAAAGTCACTGATTTTTCCTTCCTTTATCTGCTCTTCAACCTGTTCTGAAGTTTGCCAGAAAAATAAATATGGGGAAATTGATGTTCCAAGACAGGCAACGATCGTCATGATATAGGCAAGGTCAAATTCTATATGGGGTATGAACATAAAACGGATAATAGTCAATACCGGTTGTTTGACTATTATTGCCGTTAATCCGTAAACCAAAACAGAGAGAGCCATCCATTTCAGATATCGTGAATACTTATCGTAAGAAACGAATACTTCCAAACCGACAATCAAACAGGTGATAAGAACCAGCCAGAAAAATACCGGCAGTCCGAATAACATTTGGAGAGATGCAGCCATAATTCCCAGATCAGCACCGATATTTATCGTATTGGCAATCACCAGCAATATGACTGCCGTATAAAGCAATCTTTTGGAATAATATTTTCTTATTGCGCCGGCTAAACCCATCCCGGAAACCATCCCAATCCGTCCGCACATCTCCTGGATTACATACATCATTGGTAAAAGGAAAATAGATAGCCAGGTGAGTTTATATCCGAACTGTGCTCCGGTGATGGAATAAGTGGCGATACCGGAAGGGTCGTCGTCGGCCGCGCCGGTGATAAAACCAGGTCCCAAACGTTCGAATTTATGCTTAAGGAAGCGCCATGATTTGAGTAACATGGTATACTTTACAGTCTACTCCCGGAAAATTACAAATTTCAAGAGGAGATTTTTCTTTATCCTAAAATGTGAGATTATATAAATAATATGGAAGATCTTAAAAAAAGACTAGAGGAGATTATCGTTAAATTAAAAATCGCTGAAAAAAAAGAAAAAATAGCCGCAATCGAAAAAGAATCAGCTGATCCGCTGTTTTGGAAAGATCGTGAAAAATCAACCGCCAAGATGAAAGAATTGACATTTCTGACCAAACAGATAAAGGATGTGGAGAATATTAAACAACTGATTGAGATGAATAATCTTGCGGAAAGCGAAAAAGCAATCGGGGAGCTCGAGTTTAACCTCTATTTCTCAGGGATCCATGACAGCGAAGGAGCCATCCTTTCAATACACGCAGGGCAGGGAGGGACAGAAGCCATGGATTGGACCCAGATGCTTCTTCGGATGTATCTTCGCTTTTTTGAAATCAAGGGTTGGTCTCATGAAATTATCGACAGTATTTCCGGAGATGAGGCCGGTTTGAAAAGCGTAACCGTCAATATCCCGGATAACCTGGCTTACGGGTTTCTCAAAGCGGAAGCCGGTGTTCACCGTCTAGTCAGGCAATCGCCTTTTAATGCCGATAAACTGCGGCAAACCTCTTTTGCTTTAGTGGAAGTATTACCGATCCTGGAAGACAACCAGGTAGTGGAAATCCGAGATGAAGATCTGGAATGGGAATTTTACCGAAGCGGGGGCAAAGGCGGACAAAACGTCAATAAAGTCTCAACAGCAGTGAGATTGCGTCATAAACCGACCGGAATTATTATCGAATGCCAGGAGGAACGGTACCAGGGACAAAACCGGGAAACTGCCTTAAAGATTCTTCGCGGCAAACTTTGGCGATTAATGGAAGAGCAAAAAGTAAAGCATCTTTCGGATCTCAAAGGCTCTTTCAAGATGGCCTCTTGGGGAAACCAAATCAGATCGTACGTTTTACATCCTTATCATCTGGTGAAGGATACGAGGACCGGTTATGAGACTTCAGACAGCAAAGGCGTGCTTGACGGGCAGATTGAACAGTTTATAATCGCCTACTTGAAAAAATTTACAACTGTCGTATAGTATAAGGTATATGAAATTCAACGAGAATGTAAAGATAAACTTCAATAAATCTTTTACCGCTTCTAAACCTCAAACGCCAAGTTTCGGAAAAACGCCCCAAAAAGGTTCAATGTTGCAGAATAAAATGCTGATTGGCGGATTAGTGATTGTTTTCGTCGGTATTTTAAGCGGTTACATGCTGCATACAAGCGGAAAAAGTATTTCCCAAAAAATAACCTCCCAATCAGGCGGAACAGATAATTCCCAAAAAGCCGGTTCTGCCGGTGATCAGATTTTTTCCGATTCAACGGAAGGCACGCTTGAGGCCGGATCAATGGGAGGGGAGGGAACCCACAAGCTGATACGTCCGGGCGGGGAATCCCAGACAGTCTACCTCACTTCATCGGTTATGGATTTAAGCAAATATGAAGGGAAAAAAGTCCGTGTCTGGGGACAGACTTTCGCGGCTAAAAAAGCCGGATGGCTGATGGATGTGGGTAAGGTAGAAGTATTAGAATAAGTTGTATCCTCTTATCTTTATGATCCTTTTTGAAGGTATCAGCAAAAAATATCCTATTGATAATGTCGCTTTGGAAAATATCAGTTTCAAAATCGGAAATGGCGAGTTTGTTTTTTTGACCGGCAATTCCGGAGCCGGGAAAACGACTATATTACGGCTTCTTATTAAAGACATATTACCGACAGGCGGTTCGATTTTTCTTGACGATTGGGAAATCAATCGTCTGCCTTCGCGACAACTACCTTACCTGCGCCGAAAAGTCAGTCTGGTATTTCAGGATTTTAAGCTTTTGACTGACCGGACAGTAGCGGAAAATATCGCGGTTACACTGGAAATTGCAGGTAAATCCGACAAAGAAGCCTGGGAAAAGATCCATAATGTTTTAAAAATCATCAAGCTGGAAAATAAAGGGAACTATTTTCCGGGACAACTGTCATTGGGTGAGCAGCAGCGAGTGGCGATAGGCAGGGCGATCGTCGGCGATGCCAAAATCCTTCTGGCTGACGAGCCGACCGGAAATCTGGACCCGAAAACTTCATGGGAAATTTTAAAAATAATTAATGACATCAATAAAATGGGAACAACCGTACTTATGGCAACTCACAATGTGGATATCGTCAACAGTCTGAAAAAAAGAGTCATCATGTTGAAAGACGGCAAGATAGTTAAAGACGAAAAGAAAAGCAGATATTAAATATGACATCCAAAGTAACTTTTTGGCAAAGAATGCGCCGGA
>JALHWS010000067.1 GCA_022866885.1 Candidatus Microgenomates bacterium
CTGTGTCAGCCACTAACTTCGAGGCTACTTCTTGAATTTGAGTATGAACCGCAAAACCATCGTCCTCACTAAAGACTACATTTCCAGCTAAATCCGGATAATATTTTTGAATAAATTGCCTGGATATTTTTATAAATAAAGAGGTCTGCTCTTGTACTTTTAACCTGTCCAGCGCGTTTATCCTGCTTCCGATCTCTGACATAAAAATATATTGAATCTGCGGTAAAACCGGGTAATGCGTGGATTTTCTCATTGCTTCGACAAGATGAAGAGCGGGTATAAGATAACTTAAAGCCCTGACGGGTAAAACTTCAGCGGCTCCAAAAATCGTACGAACGGCAATATTTCCCGTATAATCAGGTTGGCTTTTCTGTCGAATGGCTATCCTAGTCAATACTGGTACCCCTTCTAATGCAATTTCTTTAAGAGAACTTTTTGCTAAGGGATGGAACGTATAAGGAGAAAGTAACGGCTCTAACCCTCTTATCATGCTTGACCCCAAAGCTTCTCTTGGTAAAAAAAGTCTTTCTGCTTCCTGTCTTATTGCCTCTAAACTCGGTTCCAACATTTTAGCTAATTTACAGGAAGTATCAGTGTATGCGTCAAATCCCATGTATTGACTTCTGTGTAAATAGGTACTTGAAGTATTTCTAACGCTTCGGGGAATAGGGACTTCACTAACTTCCGGGCCAAACTAACCCCTGATTCAATTGATCAGGGGCACCCGTAATATGTAATTCTAGCTCTTGATTCATAAAAAAGACCTCAAAGGCTTATTAAGTAAAAATTCATCAATATTTCCTACTTTTTCTTTTGCCTTTTTGTGCTTCTCAACAATTTCAATTATAAAATCACTGGTGATTTTTTTCAGTTCATCCATCCTGATATCTCCCTTTTTGTAACGGCAGTAAATAGTATCAACATATTGATTGTCAGGGTGATGGAAATATAACAGTGAAAAAACGGAACAGGCTTCCGGTATCCCACCCAGTCTTTTATGAGCATCAAGAATTGACACCGATCCGGTATAAGCTTTCTGAATTTTACTTCTTATATCTTCAGGAGAATCGGTCAGATAAATGGCCGTTTTCGGCTTTGAACCGGACATTTTCTCAAAGGGATTTAACAGACTGTTTTGGAATTTGAAAACCAGTTCTGACGGCGGGATAAATTTCATCTTCTTGGCTACATCTCTGGCTAGCAGAATATAAGGGTGCTGGTCAATACCAACCGGTATCAAAGACTGCTTTACTCCCCCAAATTCCGCAAGTTGCGGAAGCAGTATCTGAGCCAGTTGGATAGCGCTCCTATAGAAAGCCTTACCTGAATTATCTAATGCTCCTTCACCGAAAATGGCAGAAACATATCTGTTGGTGACATATTTGCTTATCTGGACCGCAAAATTGTAGATATCCGGATAATCCGATAAAACAAAAATCTTAGTCTTTTTCGGGTTAAAGCCAAAAGCTATGATAGAGGGAATAATCTCTTCGTAAGCGATCCGCCGGCTTTCGGACAAAGAAGCAACCTTCCCGTCAAGATAGGATTCGTCGTTGGTGACAGGGATATAGATATTGGCGCCTAATTTCTGAAGAAATAAAAGCAAATCAAAAAGTACCTTATGACCAAGATGAAGCGGTGATGAAGGATTAAGTCCGGAAACGACCGTAAATTCCTTGTCTTCCGCCAGAAAACTGGTAAACGGTTCAAAGTCAAGGTGGGCAAAGATTATTTCTCTGGAAATAAGCGGATTGCCCTCAGGTAAATAGGACTCTAGATAGGCTTTTATCCGCGAGAAATCTTTCAGATTAAGCTCACGCAATTTGTCACGGTAATACCGGCTTATACTTTCAGCCAGTTTCTGTTTTTCCTGATATTCTCTATTTGCCTGTTTCTGGTATTGATTTTTCATAACTGTCATAAGCTTAATGGTTTGATAATGTTGACTAACAGGCTTCTGCAGGTTTCTGTCTTTAATTTTTGCGGATTATTAATAATTTCTCCATCTAAATGAAAGTTTTTGTTCTTCAACGATGACTCCGCCATTTGAGAAATAACATAGATATCCAAAACAGGGTTTGGCAATGACGGATTATTTGAAATGAAGGAACCGTTAATCAGCTTTTCGCACCTGCCATAACCAGTTCTGCCTAAGATTATTCTATTATCCTGGAGTTGATTACTGCCGGCTTTATAAGGAGTCAGACCATACTGTTCAATCTCCGGATGAGAAACAAAGAAATCAAATCTCAGACCCAAAGGATAAGTCTGTTTAAGATAAAGACTGCAAAAATCTTCATTGCCGACATTTTTACCTAATAACCTGGCTAATTGATCGTAGTGAATTTCTCTTGGCGGTCCAATTTTTACATCAAAACCGGTTATCAGCGCTACTTCTTCAAGGATATACTGATAACCTGCTTTTTCTTCCTGGGTAATTCTGTTTTGTAAAACAGTTTTCCGGGCGATTTCAATTAGTTTTTCGGACTTTCTGAAAATTGGCGTAATTATACTTAATCTTTCCTTAAAATCCACATCATTAAAAATTTGACTCATCAGTCTGGGCTCTATTGACAGGTTATAAGTAGCTTTTATTTTATTTATTAGCTTTAATCTTGTATTTGCATCAAACAACAAGTTTTCTTTGTTAGTTACCAGTTTATTTTTTACGGAATGAAGATCTCCAACGATAATTTCGGATGATGCTTTTACTCCCTCATTCTTAAGTAGCTTGTGAAGCAATGATAGAAAAAAATAATACTTCAGGGAATCGATGGTCATACCAAATTGATCGTACGTCTCGCCGTATATTAATTTAATGGAATTTTGACCTTTAATTTTTTTCAGGATCGTTCCCACAGAAGGAAAAACACTACTTATCAGGTGCTTTTCGGTTAGCAAATCTTCAATTGGCGAATTATTGCTTTTAATCATATTTTTTTCCTTTGGTGGGTAGGACTGGACTTGAACCAGTATCCCTCGTTTTGGAGACGAGGATTCTAACCAATTGAACTATCTACCCAAAGAGCCCTTGCCAAACTACCAATCCCCAATAGATTGATAATTCAACAAGGGCTCTCCAAAATGGAAGGGCTGTGCCACCTTGATTCGTTAACCCATCAAAAATCCGGCTCACGCCGGAATTACATCAATCAATGAGTTAACCTCATTCATGACGTACTCCGCTTACGCGACATACGCTGCTTGTCTTTTACGGTTTCGCCTCCGTCACATACTTTTGTGCTGCTTGTCCCGCTAAGCGGGGCGACCCGGTTCCAACCATCCGGATCAAAGCATTTACTAAATTGTATTAACTATTATACAGTATTTTGTCAAATTTAAAAAGTTATCTCTTCCAAATCCATGGCCAGCTCTGTTTTGGGGAAAATCTTTTTGGCAACTTTTAGCTGTTTTCCCAGCTGCTCTTTGTCGACAAAAGGTTCGTGATGGATAAGAACCAGCTTCCCCACCCTTGCACTTTTGGCAATCATTGCTGCGCCGATGGTCGTGACGTGCCCGTCCAAAACATGCTTTTCCAGATCTAATTTCTTTTTCAATAATGCTTCTCCGGTGAAACCGTGCTCATGAAGAAGCAGTTTTGTCCCCCGGGCAAACTCAATCACTTTTTTCGTCGGCTCCCCGTCGGTGGCGTAGACCAGATCCGTCTTGGGGAAAGTAAAGCGGAAAGACAAGCTTGTTTCATCCCGATGGCGCTGTTTTATGATCGAGACTTTATACGAAGAAAAGTCATAACTGCCTTCTTTTAAGGCTTTCCAGGTGAAATTGCGGTGCGCTTTGGTGTAGTCAATCGGAAAATGCTTCAGTTTCACAAATTCCCAAAAGACCTGCCGGCCGCTTTCGGCATAAACTGTCACTCTCTTGCCCTTAAGAAGCTGGAAAGCACCGTAAAAGCCGATGGCATGATCCAGGTGGTAGTGGGAGAGAAAAAGATGAACCTCTTTAACTCCTTCCAAAAGTTTTTTTCCTTCCGGCTCAGCCAGCCGGAACAGGCCGCTTCCGGCATCAAGAATAATCAGGATTTTGCCGTAAGGGATGGCAAACAGGCCGTCTGCCGGCCGAAGCTGGAAAGAAAACCGTTAGTCCCGAGAGGAATAATCTGCATATTAATATTAGATTATAAAAAAATCCCGCGATTTGCGGGATTTTTTTACTTTGTTGCGGAGCCGGGAGTCGCACCCGGCCTAGGAGATTATGAGCCTCCTGTGCAACTGTACACTACCCCGCGGTATATTTACAAAGCTGATTATAACCTATTTAATTGAAAAAATCCATTGATTACCGTAAAATAGGATGAATAAAATTCGGCAGGATAGCTCAGTGGTAGAGCACACGCTTCATAAGCGTGGCGTCGAGAGTTCGATCCTCTCTCCTGCTACTTCACAAAAATAGCTTCAGCCATTTCTCAAAATTTGAGGAAAAATCTTGCGGAGTGGGTGTGGGCTCAAGGATCGGTGAAACAGAAGGAAGAAGAACCACAATCTCTCCCTCTCTCCCCAAATTCAGTTTCTCACGCGCCTGTTTCTCGACAAACTCCCGGCTTTGGATCCCGGCCAGCTTCCTGATCAGATTATCCTGCAAATCTTTTTGTTCCTGCAGCCGGTCGCGGGCTTGTTGGATGACGTCTCCCCGAGTCGACAGATGTCTCCACGAGCGGAAAAGGTTAATCGCCAGCATCAAACATAAAACGAACAGAAACCAGGAAATCACCGTTCTTCTCATGTCTTTATTTTACTCTATAAACTGATCTGTTGACAAAAGTCCTTTTCCGTTGTATTATAGGCTCCATGAATTCAGAAAAGGGGTTGCAACTAGCTTCTCTTTCCGAACAATTCGTCCAGCATTTGACGAATTTGCGCCGTGCCAAAGCCACAATCATTGCCTACAGCAAAGACATTGAACAACTGACTAAATTCCTGAAAGACATGGAAAAAACTTCTGCCGGTGATGTTGGAAAACTTGATCTGGAAGCCTTTTTGAAGAAACTGTCCACTGACGGTTATACCGCCAAATCACTTTCCCGCAAAATTAACTCTATAAAAACTTTCTATCGGTTTTTGAAAACCCAAAACTTCATCACCTTAAATCCGGCCGCGGAGATTGTCCACCCGAAATACGACATCAAACCGCCGCGGATTTTAAACAAAATGGAATACCGGGCTCTTCGGGATGCCTGCCGGGGCGATACCAGAACTTATGCTGTAGTCGAGCTTTTCCTGCAAACGGGTATCAGAATCGGTGAACTGGCGCTGATCAAACTACCTGACCTGAAAGAAAAAGAACTGGTTGTCCGAGCCCAGGAAGGCCATCCGCAAAGAACTGTCCCTTTGAATAAAGCGGCTAAAACTGCCGTAGACAAATGGTTGACTATCCGTCCCCAATCAAAAGACGAGACGCTTTTTATCACCAAAACCGGCAAACCACTACTGGTTCGAAATATCAGAACCACGATCGACCGCTATTTCAAATCAGCGGGTATCACGGCTGCCAAAGTCAATGATCTTCGCCACACTTTTATCGCCCACCATCTGGCGGCCGGTACACCGCTAACGGTTATTAGCAGACTGGTTGGCCATAAAAGACTTTCCACCACGGAAAAATATCTGGATCTGGTGAAGGAAAAAATGTCCCCCAGCGTCAAACTCGAAGAACTATAAAATTTTTGCGTTTTTCTTTGAGACGTGATATATTTTCCCAAGGTCTATGAAAAAATTTTCAGATGAAAAAACTTTGAATCTTCTTCTTTCAGGAAAGCATCCAAAGGCAAAGATGTATGCCGGACATCATGTTTTAGTGATTAAGGATCAAATTGTTCCTTTAAAAGAAGGAAAAGAAGCGATCGAAGATATAGAGCGTCTGGAGAAAAAATACGGTCAGACGCCTACTATTGTTTTTGTTCCCCGTCAGGATATTTCATATATTCTTACCCTATGTTAAAAATAGCCTCATTTCCCTTTACTCTGATTGGCAATACTAAACTTGGCCGGATCTATCGTCCCTATGCTATCGTTTCCGCCTATTCAAAACGAAGAAAGAAATGGCAACCTCTGGAAATGATCATTGATAGTGGTGCAGATTATTCACTTTTCCCTAAAAAATATGCGGAAATTCTAGGGGTAGATCTCTATAAAGAATGTATTCCCGAAACTACTTTGGGAATTGGCGGTGCTGAAACAGTTTATCAGTATAAAAAATTGCAGATTAAGATTGGTAACTGGGAAAAACCAATTCCGGTTGGATTTTTGGAAAGAAACGATATCCCCCCGCTTTTAGGCAGACTGGAATGTCTTGAAACAATCCGCTTAACTTTTGAAAATAAAGAGAGTCTTTTCGAACTCCGTTAAAATATATTTCTTCAAAATTTCCTGTCCTGCTTGTCCGCCGAAATCTTGATAAAGGCGGGAGCTTGCCCTGAGCGTAGTCGAAGGGTGGGCCCGTTTGGGGACGATCCAAACACCTGTTGTTTATAAGACAACCGCTCTACCGCTGAGCTACGGGCCCCTATTTAGGATTCACATTTTACCAAATTAGTCCAATTAGTCCAATTAGGTAGAATTAAAGCTTCGCTCTCTGGGCGACTTCCATTTCTATGAGCTCTCTGGGTCTGGCGTATTTCAGGCGGGAAAGCTGGATAATCGCTTGCGCCACTTTGGGATTTTCCATTTTTTTGATGGCTGAGATATCTTTTTTCATGTCCACGGAAAATGGCGGCATTGGTTTATTACCGACAATGGTATTGATATAGGAATTATAGACATCGACGTTAATCAGATCATTCTCATTAAATACCGGCGTATACCAGTGTTGGAGATAATTGGCATCCGTCACTCCGACACGGAAGGCAATCAGTGTCCCGACATTGCCGAAAACGGCGTTCTTCACCTCTTCATCCATCTGTCCGATAAACTGGTTGGCCACCGTTAAGCTAAGACGGAATTTCCGCGCTTCCGAAAGGATCTGGGCAAAATCAGGGGTGGCAAAATTCTGGAATTCGTCGACATAGAGGAAAAAGTCCCGCCGTTTTTCCTCCGGAACATTCACCCGGCTCATGGCGGCCACCAGAATCTTCGGAACTAAGATCAGCCCCAGGAAATTGGAATTTTCCTCTCCCAATCTTCCTTTGGCCAGATTGACCAGTAAAATTTTGCCTTCATCCATGACTTTACGGAAATCAAAAGCGCTTTTGCTCTGGCCGATGATATTTCTCATTAATTTGTTGGTGACGAAGCGGCCGAACTTGGAAACGATGTAGTCCAAAACTTCCGACTTGTGGAAATCCGAAGTTTGGGCGATCTGATCGGTCCAGTATCGCCGGACAATCGGATCCTGCACTTTGGGAAGGAGCTGTTGGACATAATTCGCATCAGTCAACACCCGAACCACTTCGACAAATGTCGCTCCCGGCTCAACCATCACCGTCAGCATGGCGTTTCTGATCGCGTGCTCGAAACGCGGGCCGATGATACCGGTTTTTTGCGGATCGTAAAGCTTGTACATGAGGCCTATGATTGAGGAAACGATATAGTGTTTCTGTTCTTCGGTATTGGCTTCCAGCATGTTTAATCCCATCGGCCGTTCGGTGTCGGAGGGATCAAAATAGATGACATCCTCTGCCCGCTCCGGCGGAATCAGCGGTAAGATCCCCTCAATCAAATCGCCGTGCGGATCAATCACCGCCACCCCGTTGCCCATCTTTATATCCTGCATGATCATATCTTTCAGAAGGACGGATTTACCGACTCCTGTTTTCCCGATGATGTAAGTGTGTCTTCGCCGGTCATCCAACTGCATATAGATTGGTTGGAAAATACCCCGATAAATACTTTTTCCCAGATACAAACCCGACTGGGGTATTTCTGCCGGAGCCGGAGCCTTCTTGCTGGTTACCCAGTGGATATGCGGTGTTTCAACCGTCTTATTCGGAAAATGGAAAATCGTCGCCAGCTCTTCGCTGGAGAGAACTGAAGTCTGTCTGTATGGCCAGTTGAAAATCGGTAAATAGCGGTAAATGAAATCTACCATAAAAGTACTCTTTATCAGTTGTTTGGCCCGTCCCCAGTGGTTTTGGTCTGAGGTAAAAAGGGAAAAAAAGGAATCAATGTTATGAAGATGCATATTGGCCGCTTCTTTACTGGTGGAAGAAATAACCACTCTGACTGTCGTCTGGAAACCCTGTTTGGAAAGTTTGTTTTCAATATATTCCAGGCTTTTGGCGTCGACATTATACTTGGCTTTTTCCGGGTTGGCTTCATTTTTTTTAACCCCTGAGACATAACTTTTTCCGGCCTTTTTCCATTTGTCACCGGCAGGAGTTACCAGCACTTGAATAGCCGCCCCCTCCCCGGGCTGCATCTTGCTTAAAGTGCTGGTGATGACAGACAGCGGATCAACCGGCAGGTCTTTATAGACCTTCATCGGCAGATAATCAGTGCCTTTAAGGACAAAAGAGGCAAAGGCAATCTTCCCTTTTTCGTCAAAAATATTGTACTCGTCCACTTCCTTGATTTCCGCTCCGGGATACATACCATAAATCTGTTTCTCGAGCAGATCTCTCAGGTGGTGGTGGACGGAGACATAAAAACGAATATCACCTGGCTTACCGACAATTTCAAAGGAAATATGATCCTTAGTCTTCAGGAAAGAAAAAAGGCCCCCGCCGTGGGCAATTGAGGAAATAGTGGAAAAAAACTGGTCGGCCGCATCAATTTTCACCTCATTGTCTCTGGGAATGGATACTTGCAAAAGGACAAACTCCAGACTCTGTTTTTCGCGGTTTCGGTATTTCCAAAGGAGAAAAAGAAAGTAGGCCAGAAGGATCAGTCCCGCCAAAAGAAAAGTCAAAGCGACAAAAGTAATGGCAAAGTTTATCAGTTGGTCCGGATTGATCGGTAAAGTCTCATTCATCATGTTGTTTTAACCCTGACAATTTTCCCGTGAATCACTTTCAAAGCGACATGGGCTTTTTTCAGTTTCTTGACACACCAGACCGCCAACCACCTCAAAGCATTGGTAATCTGGGTGTGAAGCCCCTGCACCACTGTCTGGTCCGAAATGGGTAAAACAACCGGCGGCAAAGCAGCAGTTTGGGTAACCGGAGTAGTAGATCCGGAAGGACCCACGCCCAATTTTTTCAGATCCGGCGGTAGTTCAATGGTATCGGCAAATTTCTGGACACCGGCCTGTTCTACTTCTTTAGGCAATTCAACTTCCGTTGAGATTTCCGAAACGGCTTCGGCGGAAAGCGAGCCTCTTGCTTCATGTTCTTTGCTTATTCCTGAAGAAATGACACCGGTTTGAGAAGTATTTTTTTGTCCGTTGTTTTGGGCAGTGTTCATATTATATAAATTTTATTCTTAGGGCTCGTTCGTTAATAACATGTAATGGTATTTACGAATACGAGTCCTTGTGCCGCATCTTTCTATGAAAAAATGTCAGGTTATTAATGGATGCGGCCTTAAGCGCTTGGTAATAACCGGAAGATAATTTAATATTAACTCAACTGCCGTAAATGAAACAGGGACAATCAAAAGATTTCCGATCAGGTTATATTTGAAAAACGGGATAGCTAATATATAACAATCAATCAGACCGGCTAGAGTCTTCGGATACATCCCCCAACTGTCCAGAAACCAGACACCGAAATTCGTCCAAACATAGAACCAAACACTGGCTAACAAACCGAATCCTGTTGCTTCGATTATTTTAAATTTCAAAATATGTTTTTGATTTTTAAAACCCCACTTCCCCACTATTCCCATAACTAAGTATGCGCTCCAGGTAAAGACAAAAATATTTGTATTGCCTATAAGGCAATCACTGATTAACATAATCAGTAAAGGTACTGTTAATACCCACCAACCGCCTATATATGAAGCAGTCAACAAGGTGGCTGCCGTCACAAATTCCACATTCGGTCCCAGATGCCAAACGGTCCGGAATAATATTCCAAGAATAATCAAAATTACGGCAAAGATAATATTTCTATTTTTCATCGTAAATTTATAATTAATAATTTATAATTTATAATTTTTTGTATATCCACTCCACCTTGTCCCCCGGATTGACCGGGTTTTGATCCGCTGCAATCTGCCCCGGTTTTCCGTTTATTGAATATGACCAAAAATAGGTCTTATTATTCTCTTTCCCGTCTATTTTTTCGACCATCACTCCGTATTTATACTCCTTTGCCACAACCTGCCATTTTTTTTCGCGGGCTATAGCATTAATTGCTTCGTAGGCATTTTTTGCCTCGACTGTACCGCTTGTCTTTAACCCATCGCCAAAATCAACCGCTACTTCAATCGGTTTTCTGACAGGCGTAACTGTGGGGTAAATGGCAACCTCTCTGGTGGGTGCTTCTCTCTGAGTTGCTTGCGGCAAATTAATGTCAACAGTCTTCTTTAAATATGACTGGCCGATAAAGACCATCAAGATAATAATGACAGAAACCGTAATGATGATAATTGTTTGTTTTTTCATGGAATATCTTTTCTTATTGTGTCACATTATGACCATAATTGACAAGCAACCGGCAGAATTTGACCAATCGGTAATCAAACAATACCTGTTTTTGCGGCAATTTTTTATAAACTTTCCCAGGTTTTCTCCTTCCGCAATATCTTTTTTGTAAATTTAAATGCGAAACGATTTTTTCGATGGAATAGGCGGCGCTTTCTTTCTGAGAATAATAGAAGACCAGGATAATGAAAAAAACGATTATATTGTCTAAAATAAACCGGTCTTCAAACGCGGCTAAATCGAATGAAGGAATATAATCCTTAAATATCAATCTGATTTTAGCAATCAAATCTTTTTCTTCTTGTCCTTTTTCGGTCGATAAAAAAAGTAAAAGATCAGACAAACCTTCAAGCTGGTCTAATGTAAAAATCTGCCTCTCCTGTGAGTCAACTAATAAACGCTTTATCTCCAATGACAGCAAAGTAAAAATAATACTCTTCAATTCACTAGGTGTTTCCTGATCTAAATATATTTCTGTGCATAATAATAATTTTAAAAGAGGTGTTTTTTGGATTTCAATTATATCCATCACTGTAAATCCCTCAAACCTAGAACCTATATCAATAGTGTCACTCTGATCATCTGATAACCATCGAGGGAAATCATCTCGCCATTGGTGGTGAGTCTCACTAAAAGGCTGTCTAAAAAGTTCTATTGTCATCCCGACCGAGTCCAATGTTACATCGGACGAGTGGAGGGATC
>JALHWS010000068.1 GCA_022866885.1 Candidatus Microgenomates bacterium
AAGCCTCAAAAATACCCTCCGTGACGTCCAAAGCCGGGCTTATAATGGAGAAATGGATTGTACTGTCTGTGATTGCAGCGTATCTGGAGATAGCGCTTTCAAAGGCTGGTATGTTGATTTTACTGCCCAAAAAATTTACGGTCAATGTATAGCTCTCGATGCGACCCAGCCGACTTACACGCCAAAGAGTTTGGGTTTGGGAGCGCAAGTGACGATCGTGCCTGCGCCGGTCTCAAAAATCATGTTTCGTTATTCTCCGCCCGGGGTTGATCTAAGCACAAATGTTTGCCTTTCCCTAAGCAATCTGGCGGACACTTATTACCTCATTAAAATTAACCAGTCCGGCGATATCACCGATAACGGAGGTTTGGCTTCTTCATGCACGCCCTGATAAAAATAATCAAACATTCGCAAGGTCAGACTTTTTTGGAAGTAATTATCGCATTGGCGCTGATTGTATTATTTTTATCCGGCGTGGCGGTAGTAGAACTTTATTCGATCAGAAACGTTGAATACAGCCAAAGCAAAAGCCTGGCTTCCAGACTGGCCCGCCAACAACTGGAAAGAGCCAGAGTGGTACGCGATTCGGCCGGGATTGACGCACTGACAATCTGTTTGTCTACCTGTTATATCAATTCCGCCTTGACGCCTGTTCCTCTCACTCCAACCGGTGTTTTCGGCCAGTCGCTGATTATGGAAAACGCTTCCCAAACCGATTGTCCGGTGCCTACCGCAACTGCTGGTCAGCCGAATCCGGTTTATTACAAAGCCAAATCTGTCGTTTCCTGGTCGCGCCAAGCCGGTGTGACACCGGCGCCGGGAGTGGAGATGTCAACCTGTATCACGGATTGGAGATGAATTAAGTATTATGAATTATGAATTATGAATTATGAATACTAAGAAAAGAATAATATATCATTCCGGTTTTACGTTGGTAGAACTCCTTATAGTCGTCACTCTCATCGGTTTTATCGGGACGATAACCAGCCAGATTTTCATCATAAACTTGCGTTCCCAGGTAAAAAGCGAGCTTCTGAAAGAAGTCAAGCAAAACGGTGATTACGCTCTTTCGGCCATGGAGATGATGATAAGGAACGCTGTCAATATTTCCTCTTTGCAATGCAATATACCCTCTGATGAATTGACGATTACCAATCAGGACGGTTTCACGACTACCTTTTCCTGCACCAACGGCAGTAAAATCGCTTCCAACACCTCATCTCTCACAAGCAATAAGGTCGTGGTTTACAATTGCAGCAATGCCTTCCGGGTGGTTTGCCCCACCCCGCCTCTATACCCGAAATATGTCTTTATCAATTACATTATCCAGCAGACAGGGACAGACCTGACGCCGACTCCCGGCAGTATCACCAGTCTTGAGTACCAGTCAACCATTTCCTTGAGGAATTATGAATAATTTCTGAAAGAACCTTTATTTTAAACCGCTTATATATAAATCTGTGTTATAATTTCCCTGTATATGATGAATTGGGATTATGATATCAAACCGGACTGGAAACCAAAGACGCCTGAAGAGTGGCGGTGGTTTCTGGTGCGGAAAATCAACTACAATGATCTTAGAGATATTCCCAAAGACACCCTAAAATACTATTTTCCTGTAATAAGGAAATATCTGGATCCCGGGAAAAAAGAGCTTTTAAATTATTTCTTGAATAACAGATAATATGTTTCTATCAGACAAACAAAAGTTAATTCTTGATGTTTTTAAAAAATCCAACCTTGCCGATAAATTTTACTGGACCGGAGGAACGCTTCTTTCCTTTTATTATCTTAAACACCGTTACTCATCCGATATGGACTTCTTTTCGGAAAAAGAGTTTCATTTTGACCTATTATTGCCTTTTTTGTCAGAATTGAAAAAAATTGCCGGAGCAGATATTGAAGAGCATAAAATATTTGACCGGTGGGAGTTTATTGTCATTGATAAAAACAAAGATAAAACACGCATTGATTTTGTATATTACAACCATGAGAAAAAAAGATTAAAGCCGTTGATCAAATATTCCGGTATGTTGATTGATTCGCTGGACGATATAGCCGCCAATAAAACTATGGCTTATTTTGACCGGAATGAGCCCAAAGATCTTTTTGATCTGTACGTATTATTGACAAAAGGCAAATATCAGGTAAATAAGCTGTTGCAGTTAGTAGAGATGAAGTTCGGCGTAAAATTCAATGAATTTATGTTTTGGAGCGAAAGCGCGAAATCTTTGAAGCTTCTTGACACTTTAAGTCCGTTATATATCCAAAAAACGGACGCGGAAAAGAAAAAATTGAAAGAAGATATTTCGGAATTTTTTTTAAATAAAGGAAGCGATTTCTTGGAAAAGCAGATAAGGTCTTCCTAAGGGCTCGTTCGTAAATAATATGCAATGGGTATTTACGAATACGAGTCCTTGTGCCGCATCTTTCTATGAAAAAATGTCAAGTTATTAATGGATGCGGCCTAAGCTCATTCAACTTCCATCATACTAACCTATAGATTGTTGTATATACCCTTCTTACTCGATCCTGAGCTTGTCGAAGGATTAGTCTAGAAGGGTATATACCCGGAACCGTCTCAATTGTGGAGGGTATCACTCCAAATCACTCACCAGACTCCCAAAACTTGACATTTTTTTTCTACATGTTATATTTATTATGCTTGAAAACATCCGTAGGGTTGCTGTTCCGGTGTAATAATCGGAAATAGAGCCAGCCAGCCTCTTAATAATGCTAGATCGCCAGGTCTAGACAGCCTGGTTTTTTTATATTTGGGATATTATCCGGGCCTTCTTAAAAAGTTTTATAAGTGGAACAGTATACATTTTCTGAGTTTCACATTTCAGTGTCCCATAAAGAGGTTTAAAAGTTGTTTGAGTTTCTTGGTTTCACACGACAATAGGCCGTTTTTTGTCATTGCGAGGGATCCGCCGGTTGGTGGAGACCGTGGCAATCCCGTTGTTTACAGAATCTCACTGTAAAGATCTTTCCAGCTTGGATTGAATTTAGCGATTATATCAATTTTCTTTTTTCTATTTCCTGTTCTCTTGTAATCCAACGGGATTGCTTCTCCCGATTTCCATCGGGATCGCAATGACACTAATAATACCATACTAATTAGTAAACTCTGGACACAGACTTGCGTAAGTCATGTTAACCTATAGATTGCCATATAACTCCAAATCAGCCCAAAGACCCCCAAAACTTGACAACCCTTGTAAAAGTACTATACTCGCTCACAAAGGGTTATTTTTAATCAAAATATAAGTATGGAACCCGCACCAAGGTATGGTCTTTTTGGATACGCAAGGGGTATAGGTGCCACTATCGGTAGAACTGCAATAGCTATAAGTGCCTCTGGTTATGATCTGCCTTCCACAAGTTCTCTAGTTCCCGTAATTCCAAGAAGAGAATTTTTGCAGGTTTCTGCTCTTACAGGAGCCGCGGTATGGCTCGCGTCTCATGGCATAAGACCGGCTTATAGTAGTGAAACGGCTCCAAAAACGGCTGAGATCTCCCGAGTAGGAGATGGTTTTTCCCTTGAAGGAACTTATTTTGGTGCAGAAGGAGGATTGAATGTAGAAGAAATAATTACTCTGCGTGACGGTTGGAACGATGCATTTCAAAAGGGAGAAAATAGAATGGAACATAATGTTATATATTCAACTGAAATAGTAAGAGAAAAAGACTTTAATCCCACTGATTTTGCATGGAGCGACCTTGGTTACGACAATTTTCAGGCTTACCTCAGAGCCGAATATGATGAAATAAACAGGGTTTTAATCGAAGCAGGACTGAATCTACGGATTGAATGCCGGAGGGTAATGGTAGTACAGGATGGTATTAGCGTTCCGATTTCCGGTTCATGGCACGGAGGCTGGTTTGAAAATGAAGGGATCCACGACTGTGACGGTGCCTGGGGGATCTGGGATGACAGTCCCGGTGCCCATGATCCCCGCCTTGCTCCATATTGGGACCCAATAAGACGGTTAGATTACACGGCAAACCATGAGAGGATGCACACGATTTTCCACGTCCCGGACCTATATTGCCTAAGTTATAATTTTTCGGTTCAAAGCCAAGGTTTTTCTGATGAGACAATTAGACTGCTTTTTGCAGAAGTTTCTTTAATGAAAAATAAAAAGTTATTTATGAAATTAAAACCATACCTGAGACAAATTTTTATTGAGGCAAACAGAGATCCCAATGATATTGAAAAAATTGGCAAAATGAGTCAAGAAGAAATCAGCGCAATCATCCAAAAAAGAAGATACAATCTTGATGAACGAAATAAAAAGGCAAATATTACAGCTGCAGCTCCTTCATGTTTTGATGGTATTCCTCTTGAATGGCAGGAATATTCTCTTGGACTACGCATAGGTGATGGACGCGGACCGTATAGAGATGGAAGCGGAAAACTATATAATGGAGGAATTATGGATTATGGATGTTGGTATCCGCCGCCAAAAGTTGACAGGTTTACATGGTGGTATTTTCAGAAAAGAAAAGATAGAGGTAAAGTTCATGGAATTGATACGTTAAAAGAAGAAGGTTGGTATTATACTCCGGAAGTGGCAACAAAAAATAAACTTCGAGTAAGTTCAGAATGGGATGGGGCACAAGTGGAAGTTTGGCGTTCCGCCGGTACCGAGACAGAGCGAAGGCTGGATAAAATATCCGGAGGACTAACTGTTGTAGATGGGCTAGTAGATATAGGTAATCCATTTAGTTCTGTCCGACTAAGTCCAGAGGGTTATATCCTGGTTGCTGATGCCCTTATTATGGTAAAATTTACCGTAAGAGACGGTGAAGGAGTAATAACGAAAACCGGAATCCGTTATCTGGATATCGGTGATTTTCAGGCTGGTTTATCAACTTTTAGCCCTGCAAATAATCTTTCTACATTGACTATCGATTTGAAGGTCGCTGATGTTTCGGTCGATACCGATCAGGAAGCGTTCGATTGGAGAATAAGTTATTCTCAAAACTGGCCTGGTTTGCTGTATATTCCAATTATTTATCAGAATAGTACATATAGAACTCCGCCAACCACAGATGGTCTTGTCTTTCCTTAAAGTCGATTTAAATGGTCATCTAAATTCCACATTGACAACGGGTGCAGGTTTGCTATTCTAAGATTAATGAGGAAACGGTTGTTTTTATTTTTGCTGGTTTTTGTGTGGTTATTTTTATTATCCCCGCTGATTTTTCTCCAGAAAAGTGCTGTATTGGCCGTTAATACTTATCCAAACGATGGCACTGGTCTAACCTGCGAGCAGATTTGTCAGCAGCATGCACAACATTGTCTCGGTGCCGGTACAGATGCGGGAGCGACGAACAGTTATTATATGAGGCATTGGGTAGACAGAAAAGAAGAAACTCAAGGCTGCGACAATACTGAACTCGGCTCCTCTTTGTCTGCACAATGCAACTATGGTATGCCCTATCAACAGGGCAATATCTGTTCAGGCAGAACAGCCGCCTGGACTAATTGCCGGTGTGAAGTCAGGTATGTTGAACCTAATAATTATACCGGAAAATCCTGCTCAACGATTTGCGGCGGTTCAAGTAAATGTAAGACCATCGGAACAGACAGCAACGCCTCAAACGGAAACTACGTAGATATTTGGCACGCTTCTGGTGAATGTCAATTGTGTTCAGATTGTGGAGATGTAGGTGGAGGCTGTGGTTCGGTGATAAATTATAAAGTATTTGCCGGAACTGATGATTGTGGCGGTAGAACAGTACAATGGACTAATTGCTGGTGCACTGGTCCTGTGGCTTCCCCCACCCCGACCCCCATGTGTCCGAATTATGTCAACGGTTACGTCGATCCGCATCAAGTGGTAGCTGATGGTCAAAGCTATATATATTCTTATTGCAACTACGGGACTACCGCGGTAAGTAGTTGTATGTTTACGGGTACACTTCCATATCAAGGATACGGAGGTTGTTTGGATATGGGTTTTACCGGAACGACCAAAAAATGGAAATGTCAAGTTTGGGGACCACCCGGAAGTTTTCAAAGCACTTGTATGTTATATAACGGTGACGGTGCGTGGAATTGCTGTAACAAGACAGATGTCATGGGGAGTTTTACGGTTATTAGTCCGACGCTAACTCCTCGACCTCCTCCTCCTACCGTTACCAATACCCCGACGCCGACACCGTTTTGCGGTGCGTTGGTCAGTTACAGTGTCAGTCCTGGTTCCGTGAATCCGGGCGCAAGCATGACAGTCAAATGCAATTACGGAATGGTTACAGATTGTATTGGACTGAAGTCTACCCCTGTTCCCGGTTTCCAAAGTGGGACGTTTGTTTGGGAAGGAACAACAAAAACTTATTCGGTAATTGCGCCAAATAATCCGGGCAGTTATACCAATATTTGTTCTTTAAATGGTCCTCCTAGTTGGCCATGGAATTGCTGTAATAGAGGAGATGTCGCAGGGACTTATACGGTTGTGACTCCGACTCCAACAGTGACGATTACTCCTACCAGAACTCCGACTGCTACATCTACTCCCACCCGAACACCGACGCCGACTAGAACCCTGACACCGACTCCAACAGTTGATTGTTCCTGCGCGGGCGCAGATAACTGTATAGGCAAAGTACCGCCCTGTAATGGGCTTTCCTGTGTGGCCGGCGAATGTAATCCACCTGTTATTCCCACCAACACAATAACTCCAACCCGGACACCGACGCCGACACCGGTTTCCTGTCCTGGAGGTGACGCCGGAAATAGTATTGCTTCGGCGACCACAATCTCTCCTGGTACTCTTTGGGAATATATCTGTCCGAGTGGAGATTATGATTGGTATACGTTTGCCGTTTCAAGCGGAAAATTAATAAGCATTAGTTTGACCAGTCTCCCGGGAGATTATGAACTTTATCTATATCGTCCCGATCAAAGTGAAGCAGCGCATTCGACTAATGGAGGTACTTCCGATGAATATATCAATTTCACCGCTAATGTCTCTGGTAACTGGTTAATCAAAATTTATGGTTATGGCGGTGCTTGGAGTAATACCGATTCTTATAGTTTATCCCTGGAAGTCACTACTCTACCAACCCCGACCATTACGCCGTCACCGACGTCTATAAAAACTCCGACACCTACTTCCACCCGGACGCCGACACCGACGGTGACCCTTACTCCGACTCCGTATTACTATCGGTGCAATGATTCCGCTTGTGAAA
>JALHWS010000069.1 GCA_022866885.1 Candidatus Microgenomates bacterium
CGCCCCCTTCTTGCATCACTGACTGAGGGATGGACTTCCAGGTTTTACCCTGTGGTTCCGGAAGCCGGATAAGCACATAGCCAAGATTGGCTAGAGATTCCGCGCCTGCCGGAAGACCTCCGATCCCCCCTGCGGGACAAGTCCCAGTGACGGTCTTCGTCACGACGGTCGTTCCCTCTGTGGAAAGACAAGGCGCCGGTGGCGGACACTTTTCGCACGGCGTGGCTGGCGCGACCGCACACGATGGGATCCCTTCCTGACCGGTAGTGGCTTTCGAAATGGTATGGCAATCGGCACAAGCCAGTGGAGGTGCCAGGGCGCCCTCCTTTTTCGGGTAGTGACCAACAAGTTCCCCTTTACCGGAAACCTGAACAACCGTACCCGGTTTCGGCGCCACGCACGCAACCAAGAACAACGTAAGTACAAACAGAACCGCTACACGAAAGGTTGTTCTCATGATTTTCACCTCCTTTCGTCGTAGGATTGGCCTCGAAAGAAACACTTAGTCCTATAGCCGATTTAGGCCTTTTATCAGCTATACCTCGCTGGACTAAGCACGGGAGGAATAAATACCTTATATGAATATGAAAAAATCAAATGACAAAATTCAAATATCAAATCAAGCTCAAAGCTCAAAATCTAAAACATAAGATACTCATTCTACCCATGCCAGTCCGGCGGGAATTTCTATGTCATTGCGAGGATCCCGACGTAATGTCGGGAGACGAAGCAATCTAGTTAATTCCGGAACTTATAGTTTGAGGCCTTTGAGGTATTTTTTCAGCTCGCCGTTTAACCCCGGATGCTCAAGAGCCAGTGTGATCACGGTTTTGAGATATTCCAACTGGTTGCCGGTGTCAAAATAACGGCCATTTTTTATCTCACAGACCAGGACTTTTTCAATTTTCAAAAGCTGTTCTATCGCCTCCGGCAGCCAAAGTTCACCGCCTCTCCCCGGTTTGAGGTTTTCAATAATCGGGAAAATCTCGGGCGGAAGAATATAAGCGCCATGGGCGGCCAGATTTGAAGGAGCGTGGTCGGGATCCGGCTTTTCAACAATATCCTGCACTTCATAAACATTATCTTTAACAGGTTTTATTTTCGCAATCCCGTAACGGGAAAGATCTTTTTTATCTTTGATCCTCACTCCGGAAATCACCGGCTTGCCATATTCTTCATAAACATCAATCATCTGTTTGAGCCTTGGCGGATGCGCGTAAATAAACTCATCACCCCAAAGGACAGCAAAGGGCTCATTACCGATCACATTTTTTGCGCAAAGTACAGGAGTTGCATTGCCGTAAGGGCCTTTTTGCCTTACATAAATAAAGTTGGCCATATCGGCAATCCGGCGCACTTCGGCCAGTTCTTTTTCCTTGCCGGCTTCTTCAAGCCTTTTCTCCAGTTCAAAAGGATAATCAAAATGGTCTTCTATTGAACGTTTGTGCCAGCCGGTGATCATGACGATATCGGTAATACCTGAAGCGACTATTTCCTCAACCACATACTGGATGACCGGCTTGTCGACAATGGGAAGCATCTCCTTCGGCATGGCCTTGGTTTGAGGAAGGAATCGCGTACCGAATCCTGCGGCTGGAATAACGGCTTTTTTGATCTTAGGATAATTACGTTTCATAATTTACGGATAAAACGGATAAAAACAGATTTAGCGGATACAGATAGTGCAATCCGTATCTGTTTCATCTGTAAAAGAATCCGTTTGATCTGTTTTTCTAGATCATATCCCGTTTGGCTTTACAAGTCAACACCGGTTGTGATAAACTTGTGAGACTAAACGCATGGATTTACATAAACCGATGTTACCGGATTTTAAGGCCAGCCCGATTGTCTTTTTTAAAGAAGTCAAAAGCGAGCTGTCCAAAGTCGTCTGGCCGACCCGTCCGGAAGTGATCAAACTGACGGCCATCGTCATCGTCGTTTCGGTCGTCATCGGCCTTTACATCGGCGGACTAGACATGGTTATGACGAAATTGACGGATTTATTGATTAAAAAGTGACACCATAGGTGTCATCCTGAACTTGATTCAGGATCTAAAAAAAGATTCCGGATCAAGTCCGGAATGACAATTATATGTCAGATAAAAAACAAGAAAAAAAGGAAGAGGCAGTAGACAATAAACCAGAAGAGGTAAAAACTGCGGTTGCCGAAAGCGCAAAGCCTGCAACCGACGAACAACCGCAAGTGGCTGACAAAGGCCAATGGTTTGTCGTCCATACCTACTCCGGCCATGAGAACAAAGCGGCCGCCGCCCTCAAACAAAGAATTACCGCTATGAATTTGGGCGGAAAAATCTATGAGATTGTCGTGCC
>JALHWS010000070.1 GCA_022866885.1 Candidatus Microgenomates bacterium
CTTTTCTTCTGTTGGAAGGATCTTTGGCAACGTTGGGTCGTCCTAATATCCATTTAAGAGCTGATCTGTCAACATCACCATCGGTAATTGCCCGTAGCGGAATAAGTTATGGTGAAGATAGAACCAGCGCTTTAAGACTGGAGATATTAAATACTGTTGATTTATACGAAGCCTTGATCAGGACAGAAATCATTGACAGTTTATTTGAAAATACGATCGTTCCAAAAGCAACACAACATCAAAAACTTTGGGCAGCCGCAAAGGCACGCTTAAAAGAGGGAAACATTCCAGGATTTGATGAGTTATATCGTAGGCTATTAACCACTCTTGAAGAAGAGATGTCTCCAAGAGGAATAAAGACTGCTGTTTATAACAAAATCAAATCGCCAGATTTTATATCTGCTTGTGCTCAAGCTGGAATCTCTGAAACTCGACTTCGAAAAAGAGCCAAATTAGTAGGCCTTCTTATGGAAGCGACTGAACGGGTAGCTTTTATGCATGATCTAAACCTTATCGCGCAAGCAGGACCCCAAACGCCATTTTTAGCTATGCAACTGTTGAACCGACAAAGAGAAATCCCGGATTATAAAATCGCTGCGCTTTCGGCTGACAAAAGATTTGCAGATATTTCCCATATATTTGAAATTGCCTGTCTTGCGTTCGACGAAGATATCACTAAACCAAATTGGCAAGTGAGACTCAGGAATAAGTTGCTTCTCTACAGGAACACAAAAAGGGAAATTGCCATGAAAGGATCAAGAGCGCAGGTACCTGAAGAATATCAAAAACAACACCAGGCACTTTCATCTTTATTTCATGAATACTACGGTATCTCGGAAGATGAAGTCAGTGTCTACGCCGGAAGCATCGACGACTTTAACCAGTTTCTTCTTAGTTCAGTAGTTCAAGATCCAAGTCTCCGTATGCAACTTGACAGAAGAGGTTTGGAACAGGACAGAGTATTTGATCTCGATGATCTTTTTCTCAGGATTTTTGGAATTAACCATTATGGCCGCGACGGTACTGAGTTGTCAACCTATGAAAGGTCTTTAGTCTGGCAAAGGCTTTTGTTAATTATCAAATATGGCGAAGCAAGAAGATTGTGGAAACAAAATTTAGATATGGGAAATACATTCTTCGACTATCAATTTCATGACTTGGCACAAAGCCCCACTGCCGTTGAGACATTGGGTAAAGACACTAAGGCCGAAAGATATCAACTTGTGAGAGACGACTATAGAAATGTTATCCGTATAAAAATACATGACGGAGATGTTGATATTGATGTTTCAAATATTACACCTGAATTCATTTCTAAACAAAGAAAGAAAAGTCCTGTTTCCGTACTTAGAAAATTTCTTGAGCGGGGAGGAAAACATATTGATATGTCTGATTTTTATGCCAGAATGATAGCTCTGGATTCAGAAAAATTCTGGCAGGAATTCCTCCAAGACCCGGAAAAAAGAAAATTATACGGTACTTATAAAGATGAAATTATTAAAGCCTGGGCTATCAATACAATTAAACTTATCTGCCAATATTACCAAGACCAGACAGCTGTAGCAGGATACAAATATGAAACTTTAAAACCAAAAGGTTTCGGATCCATGAGAGAACTTGTCCCAGAACAGTATCAAGGAAGTACCGCCTCTCAAGTATCCAACTTTAATTGGTACAAGTTTGCTCATTACGTTTCAGATTATCGTGGAGATATAGTTAATCAGGAAGAATTACAATTTTTCCCGTCGGTTAATGATGCCATTTTGAAAAAGAATGATGATGCCCGATTTAACACGGAAAGATTTTTTAGATCCCATAAAGAAGGATATTTTCCCCTGTCTTATGTTCTTCTTGGATTCGGATCAGAAGAAGCTTATGACATTTTGATGAGACAAGCATTTGCCCGGCGATCTGGTGAGATTTTTCCATAACCATAATAAGATTGATCACATGCAGGCGATTGCATGAATTAGTGAAGATGGGTTAAGGTTCTACTTCCCTGCTTTTTGGCATTTGATGATGTCTGCGCTGTTTATCCGGCCGTTGGTGTCTATATCATATTGCTTGATCGTCGCCCAGTTCGGTGAGGCGGTCGCCCCTCCAATGTAAGCTTCTACTTTTTTACAAAAAGATGAAAGCATGCTGGTTGGCGAGGCAACCGGCTTAGTTGTTTTTGGAGTGGCGGAAGGTGACGAGACTTTTGGCGTGCCTGAAGAAGTGGCTGGCTTTGTCACTGTAAGGACCGGCGCTTGGGTTGCGCTTGGCAAAACAGCGACGATATCCTTTTGGGGCGTAATCCCGACAGTCGTGAAAGACCACGGCAGCAGTTTACAAGTGGTATCTTTCGGCTTGTTTGTCCCTTTATCTATTTCACAGCATTTGCCGATAGAATCACAGCGCCGACTGCCGATGTCTATCGCATACCAATACTGGGTATTTGTCGTCAGGATTGTTAAAGGGATATTATGGCTTTTACCCTCCACTTTGTCAGACTGGGAAAGTGACAAGTTCTCTTTCTGTGTGCCGTACCGGAGCACTCCGGAAACGTTCTCTGAAGCTTCCCAACCAACCAAAGCCGTGCTGGATGTGATTTGCGCGACTGTTGACCTGACTACCGGTGAACCGGTGGCCTTGGCAAAATAGCGGGAGGCCTGATTACCTCCGTAAATTGCCGCGCCCAGCGCGACAAGCATCACAACAATGATCAGGGCAGTTTGACTGGCTTTTTGGAAAGCGGACAAATTCATATATTTATAAAATACTCAAAGCGCCCATTACCGTCAATAGGATCCCAATCCCTAAAGCGGTAAAAGTGACTTCCACTACTCCTGATCTTGGTAATACCGATATTGTCGGACGGGGCGTGCTGGTTGGCTTAGGCGTACTGGTAGGTATTGGAGTCGAGGTGACCGAGCCGGAGGGCGGCGTAACAGTTGGCGTAAGGCTATCTGCACCGCCCGGAGTCGGACTTGCCTCTGCAGCACCTCCTGATCCTATGGTCAAGTTTAAAGGAGCCAATACAGAACAATTAAGAATATCGGTTGAATCAGAAGCCTTATTTATATTTGAATCGGCTTCATTCCCTGCCGTACAGTCAAAAGAAAGACTGGTGGTGCCGTTTGTCTTGGCAGTCAGGGACAAAGTGGCAAAAAGGGTATCCGTCGAAGAGGTTTTTGCGTGAGCGACGCTTTCCTCCCAGCTGCTGGCCAGGTATTTGTTATCTGCACCGCCCAAAGGACTGGCGGAAAAATAACTGAAGAAATCTCCAGTTACTGCCGTATCAATTGAAACTTTTGCCGGATCGAAACTGATAAGAGCATCACCGTTTATCGCCTGCTGGCCACCGGTATTTATCAATACTTTCACCTGGAAAGCGCTGCCGACGGATATTGTCTGTGAAGGATTAGCCAGCTCTAACTTGAAGGTTTGAGCGTAGGTCTCCTTCGCTCCTACACTCAGGAAAGCTACAATTCCAAATATAAAAAAAACCAGAAATTTTTTCATCTTCA
>JALHWS010000071.1 GCA_022866885.1 Candidatus Microgenomates bacterium
CAACTACCAGGAGATTTTTTCCCTGATGGATGAAGTGGCGCACCAGCGGCTGGGACCGGTACTGACGACCTATTTCGTCGCCGCCGGTTTTAAGGAAGGATTTAACAGTAATGAACTTTATTATCTGACCAAATCCATGGCCGAAACCGGCAGTAAATTGCATTTCAAAGGCATTGTCGCCGATAAACATTCCACTGGTGGATTGGCCGGAACGAGAACCACTATGATTCTGGTACCGATTGTGGCTGCCGCCGGTTTCCAAATTCCCAAAAATTCTTCCCGGGCAATCACCACTCCGGCCGGCACAGCCGACACCATGGAAGTTTTGGCCCCAGTCACTTTTACCCCGGCTAAAATCCAGCAGATGGTTGAAAAAGTCGGCGGCTGCATCGTCTGGGGCGGTCATTTGGGACTGGCTCCGGCCGATGACGTCATCATCCAAGTTGAAGAACCGCTTGCTTTTGAGTCTTTTGACAAAGTGATTGTTTCCATTATGGCTAAAAAAATTGCTTCCGGAGCTACCCACCTGGTTTTGGACCTGCCGGTGGGAACAACTCTTAAGATCAAACATTTCAAAGATGCCGAAATCATCGCCGAAAAATTCAAGTTTTTAGCCAAAAAATTCAAGGTGAAAGTAACCGTGGACATCAACCAGACTCTTGAACCGGCCGGACACGGCGTCGGACCGGCACTGGAAGCGCAGGATGTTTTGAAAGTTTTACAGCAGCGGCCGGATAGGCCGTTCGTTCTCGAAGCCAAAGCCTTGAGACTGACCGGAAAACTGCTTGATTTGTGTTTGGCAGACAGTAAGAAAAAAAATAAGGAAAGCGGTGAAGAACTGGCCCGTCAGATTTTAGCCGACGGTCGGGCATGGAAAAAGATGAGAGAAATCATCAAAATCCAGGGCGGCAATCATAATGTCGGGGTTGATGATATCAAAATCGGCGCCTTCCATCAGGAAATTCCCTCGCCGCGAAAAGGGACGATCACCGCTTTCAACAATTTCGATTTGACGATTGTGGCTAAAATCCTCGGCTGTCCGACAGATAAAACCGCCGGCATTTACCTTGAGCGCCGGATTGATGAGCATGTGGACAAAAATGATATACTGTGTATACTATACTCGTCTGACAAATGGCGGCTCAAAGAAGCCATTGAGACACTGCCGAATGCGCCGATTTATAAAATAGAATAAGCATATGTTTAAAAATATCATTGCTCCGGTCCAGGCTTGGCTTATCTCTCAAGGCCGATGTGCCGGTTGCGGCCAACCGCTCGCCGGCGGAGAAAAGAAAAAAATTTCCGCCAATGAGGAAGAAGTTACCTGTAAAAAATGCCAACGGGTCTTTATTTTCAACAAACAAACCAAACATTACCAGCGGGCATCTTTGGTAAAATAGTTCATGAAAAAAAGACTCAATATTTTTTTAGGAGTCATTCTAACCGGAATGCTTTTGATTTTCCTCTGGTGGAAACAGGCTCTCCAACCGGTCAATCCCAACGATAATAAGCAAATTACCTTCACCGTTTCTCGAGGCGTTGATGCCCGGACAATTGCCGATAATCTGCGCAAAACCGGGCTTATCCGCTCACCGGTGGCTTTCTTCCTTCTTGCCCGTTTCGGTAATCTCGGCGCCAACCTCCAATCCGGTAATTTCCGGCTCAATCCCTCAATGAACCTTCACGAAATTGCCCAAACCCTTACTCACGGCACCCAGGACGTCTGGATTACTATTCCCGAAGGCTGGCGCCGGGAGGAAATTTCTCTCAAAATAGCCAAAGAGTTGTCCATTCCCGAAAATGAATTCCTGAAACTGGCCAAAGAAGGCTATCTTTTCCCCGATACTTATCTTATCCCTCAAGAAGCATCTGCCACTGCCATTATTGATATTTTCAACAAAAATTTCCAAAAAAAAGTGACGGCGGAAATTATTGCAAAAGCGAATCGGAAGAATTTAAATTCCGATGATTTAAGTATTGTCGCCTCCTTGGTGGAACGCGAAGCTCGCCTGACCGAAGACCGGCCGCTGGTTGCCAGCGTCATCTTAAACCGTTTGAAAATCGGGATGAAACTGGATATTGACGCAACCATCCAGTATGCCCTCGGTTATCAGCCGGATCAAAAATCATGGTGGAAAAAAGATTTGACGGCCGAGGATATGGCAATTGATTCCCCCTACAATACTTATACGAATCCGGGTTTGCCGCCCACCCCCATTGCCAATTCTGGACTGGCGGCGATCAATGCGGTCGTTGAAGCTCCAGAAACCGATTACCTTTATTACGTGGCTGATAAAAACGGCAAATCCCATTTTGCCAAAGACGTTGAGGAACACAACGCCAACATCAGCAAATATCTCAATCGATAAACACTTATCGGTAACAATTTTATGCATTATTTCCTTAAGATAAAGCTCAACCACACCATCAATATTATCTTATTAACGGTTCTTGTTTTGTCTTCATTTCCAAATCATGTTTTTGCGGATGGAATGGTTATTCATAGACCGGATCCTTATTCCAATCGGTGGGATTATTCTTCTGAAAATAATCAACAGGCCTTCATTAATTATGAGAATGGTATCGAGAAATTAATTATCAGCATTGACGTCGATAAACCAAAAACCTCTGAAATGCTCTGGTTGTTTCCTATCCCTTCAAATCCGGAAAAAGTGGTAGTTGATATTATCAAGAACTTGCCAAAATTTTCAGGAGAAGAAATTTCAGGTAAAGCCAAAACGCAACTTTCAGGTATCCGAAATTTTCTACTATCCACGCAGATCTATACATTGCCATATGTCATGCTCTATGGACGATCTGGAGGATATGGTACTAAGTTAAGCATGAATATGCCGGTTGCTGGCGGTTTTGGTTCTATACAAGAGTCAGCAGAACAAGATGTGGTCGTGTATGACCATGTGGAAAAAGAGGGAATGATTACAGAGATTATTACGGCAAAAACCTCAAGGGGCTTGTATGATTATTTCAAAAGTAAAGACTTAGATATTGATAAAGGAACTATACCAGTACTGGATCAATATATTGGTAAAGATTTCTCTTTTGTTGCCTCGTGGATAAAACCAATAATACCTTCCGAGCAAGAAATAGAAAATAAAATACCAGAGTTATTTAATTACCCGATCCGATTCCCGAAATTTGGAACCATACTTTCGAAGTTAAATTCTGATTTTCCGGATTTTGAGGAGATAAGTAATAATAATTCGACAATGAGTTCCAAGTTAATAAATAAAAAACGTCTTGAGTATTTGCAAAATAATTCAATCGCAAAAAAAGGGCTTGTAAATATAATACAACTTAACCCTGAATTAATTACTCCTATGAAAGAAGAGTTCCCCATAGAAGTGACTATTCCTCCTTCCCGAATGTTTAATATACCAGAAGACAATAGAACTGCTGATTCCCAACAGAACCAAAGAGGAATATTTGTCACCTTTCCAAGTTCTAAAATATTTTATCCTCTTATTCCAACCAGTGTATATGGAACTAAGACGATACCCATGACTATAAGAAATATCGGTCATGTTTCACCGGAGATATATGCTGATATAAAAAACCACACAAACGTAAAATACTATTTGGGCTATAATCAGGATTTGGGCGAAGGATTAGATAAATTTTACAAAGGGAAAGGACTTGAGCTTAAGTACACAAAAATCGATCTTCTTGCTCCTTCTAAACTGCTGACACAGGACTTATGGATAAATCAACACGCTCCGCTTAAACTCTATTATTCTTCCTTTATCGGTAATCACCCCAATTTCATAAAAATTATACTTTTAATATTGGCTTCTTCCCTATCTGGAGTAATCGTTTCTGTGGTGCTCTTCCCAGACTCACGAAGCTTAAGAAAGTTACCTAGATACTTTGCCCTGGGATTATTTAACGCTCTTTCGCTAATTGGTCTGATGATTGCCATAGTATTTTACAATACAAAACAGATTATTCCTTATGAGCAAATAATGCAATTGAAACAAAAAGGTTATTTTGAAAGAAGACGGATGGCTTTAATATTATTTATTATATGTTCACCATTTGCCATACTCTCGCTTTATCCTATATCAGTGGCACTCGCTACATATTTTTATGGACTTTATTTCCGTTATTACCCGTCACAGCTATTTTTCGTTATACTAATAATATTTCTGTTATTGATATTTGCTTTTCACCTTAAAAAAATTAAGCCGGAAGATAAATATTTGTTCGACCAGTTAAACACGCAGAAAATTTCTTCGTGGACATTTCAACCAAAAGATTCAAGAAAGTTAGCTTTTATACCTCTCTATTCACTAACCTTCATAGTTATATCGCTGCTTCTGATAAAAATAATTGAAAATACTGTTTAAGTAAGTATCTTAATCGGTGATGCAGAAGAAACTGCCCACAGAAGTTAATTCCTCAAGCGATAAATCATCTTTTATAAAAGCTGAGGCGCTGCCGCCGTCGAGGTTAACTGCTGTTTGCAAATTTATCTTGGCTTTCTTTTGAAATTCCATCAGTACCTTTGGTAAATCCGTCAAAGTCGGCCCCTGAAAATTTTCTTCTTTGTCATAAACGGCTGATAAATAAATTTCCCGTTTTGTACCGATTGCCAAAATAATCCTTCTGGCCGGCTCATCACTGCGGATGGCTAATTTCCGTGGCTGTCTATTATTTATCAATAACGGTCCAAGCTGGATGGCATATTTTATTCTTCCGTTTGGCAAAGATTCACTGATATCATATTGGTAATCCTCCGTCAGGTAAAAAATTTCCGGGATCAGGTTATTGACTACTTTTTCTCTGATGACTTTTCCACCGGTGATAAACAATCCTAAAGGCTGATTATCTTTGGTATAAAATCCGGCGCTGGTCAGAAATTTGCATTTATGTTCACTGTAAAAATTCCTGGCGGTCTCTTTCTCCGTAAAATTTGCCGTAAGAGAGATTTTATCTATCTCTTCCACTTTTATCCAGGAAACTTGATATGAGTTTTCACCGAGAATTATTTCGGTCGTGTTTTTTGGATCTCCCGATATTATTGGGATTGCATCTTGTTGCGCAGTACTACTGACCCTTAAAGGTTGCCAACGGAAAAAGAAAATTAATATTGGCACCAACAAGATAGTTATAACGGTAATTATTTTTTTCACTGAATTAAAACCAGCCGTGTTTTTTATGGGACGAATTTTCTTTTTCAAATTCATTTAACAATTCTTTCTGTCTGCCGGTAAGTTTGATGGGAACAGTCACTTTCACCCTGATATATTGGTCGCCGCGGCCGTGACTTCGCAGATGCGGGACGCCTTTACCGCGCAGTCTTATCAGGCTGCCCGGCTGTGTCCCCGGCTGGATTTTTAAGTTTAAGGGTCCGTCAATGGTGGGCACGGAAACGACATCTCCCAAAACTGCCTGGGGGAAACTGATTTCCACATCCGTAATCAGATCATAGTCTTCCCGCTTGAAACGGGGATCCGGACGGACTTCAACCACAATATCGTAATCCTGGAAACGGATTCGGGTGCCGTTATCTACTCCGGCCGGGATTTTAATATTTTGTTTTTTACCGCCGATCTCCACTGTTTTTTCTATCCCCTGCACCGCCTCCATGAAATCCAAGGGTAACTGGTAAACGGAGCGTCTTTGAGCCCGACGGCCAAAAGGCGAGCCGCCGCCGAAAAATTGGGCGAAAATCTCAAACGGGTCGGAAAATCCTCCGAAATCAACCCCTTCAAATCCTGCGCCGCCCCCACTACCACCGTAGTTCGTGTATGAATACGTAAAAGGTCCGTATTGTCCGGACTGTTGGCCATAAGGAGCCCCTCCGCTAAAGCCTCCTCCGGGCTGGAAAGCCGATTCGCCGTATTGATCGTAGGCTTCTTTTTTCTTCGGATCGGACAGAACTTCGTAAGCTTTGTTGATTTCTTTGAATTTCTCGTTTGCCTCTGCGCTTTTATTTCTGTCCGGATGCCACTGAAGGGCTAACTTCCTGTAAGCGCGTTTTATCTCCGCCTCAGAAGCATTTTTTGAAACTCCTAAAACTCCATAAAAATCTTTAGCCATATTCTTTTTTAATTAAAATAAAAATGATCGCGAGCGGGATAAAATTTTCTGCAATCAAGAAAATTTTGTCCGCGAGCAATCATTCGTTAACTGACTACTTCCCCTTCCTGTACTTCCTCTTTCTTCACATTATTCTTTTTCTTATCCTCCCCGTTTTTGTCATCACCCGTTGGCTTCTCCCCGGCAGGTTTGGGAGAGGAGGCTTGCTGGTTTTGGTACATCGCCTGGCCGATTTTTTGCATCGAGTCGGAAAGATCTTTTGTTTTTACTTCCAGATCTTCTTTAGTACCGCTTTCCAAAATCCCTCTCAAAGCGCTGATTTTTTCCTCAACTTCTTTTTTTATTTCAGCGCTGACTTTGTCACCGGCATCTTTCAGCGACTTCTCCGCTACATAGATCATGTTATCCGCTTTGTTCCTGGTTTCGATCTTCTCTTTTTTGTCGCTGTCTTCCGAAGCATGAGCCTCCGCCTCTTTGGTCATCTTCTCGATCTCGTCTTTGGAAAGACCGGTCGAACCGGTGATTTTGATGCTTTGGCTTTTGCCGGTAGCTTTGTCTTTGGCGGAAACGTTTAAGATACCGTTGGCGTCGATGTCAAAAGTCACTTCCACCTGCGGCATGCCCCGTGGCGCCGGCGGGATACCGTCAAGGATAAACCGGCCCAACGACTTGTTATCCGCGGCCATCGGCCGTTCTCCCTGAAGGACGTTTATCTCAACCGAAGTCTGGTTATCGGCAGCGGTTGAAAAGATTTCCGCTTTGGAAGTCGGCACGGTCGTGTTTCTGGTGATCAAAGGAGTCATCACTCCGCCAAGAGTCTCCACGCCCAAGGTTAAAGGTGTCACGTCCAAAAGGACAACATCCCTAACCTCTCCGGTCAAAACACCGGCCTGGACCGCTGCACCGACTGCCACCACTTCGTCGGGATTGACGGAACGGTTCGGTTCTTTGCCGAAAAATTTCTCCACCACTTCAATTACTTTCGGCATCCTGGTCATTCCGCCAACCTTCACAATCTCATCAATTTTATCTTTGGTAAGCTTGGCGTCTTTCAGACAAGCTTCAACCGGAGCGATAGTACTGTCGATCAGATCACCGACAATACTCTCCAGTTTGGAGCGCGTCAGTTTGGTCACCAGATGGAGCGGCCCTTCTTTTCCCTGGGTAATAAAGGGGAGATTGATTTCCGCTTCCAGACTGCTGGAAAGTTCTATTTTGGCCTTTTCGGCCGCGTCCCGTAACCTCTGTAGTGCCTGTGGATCTTTTCTCAAATCCACTCCGTTTTCTTTTTTAAATTCGTCGGCCAGATAGTCAAGGATTTTTTTGTCAAAATCATCTCCGCCCAGATGGGTGTCGCCATTGGTGGCTTTGACCTCATAAACTCCTTCACCCAATTCCAAAACGGAGATGTCAAAGGTTCCGCCGCCCAGATCATAAACCGCCACTGTATGGGCGTGCTTTTTCTCAAGACCGTAAGCCAGAGCAGCGGCTGTGGGTTCATTTAAGATCCTTTTGACCGTCAAACCGGCGATTTCACCGGCCTGCTTAGTGGCCTGCCTTTGGCTGTCGTCAAAATAAGCCGGCACAGTAATGACCGCTTCGGTCACTTTTTCGCCCAGATAACTTTCGGCATCGGCTTTAATTTTTTGCAAAACCATCGCCGAAATTTCCTGGGGAGTATAAGTTTTGCCGGCCACTTCAACCACTGCCATATTATCCCGGCCGCTTTTAATCGCATAAGGCAAAAGTTTCAGATCATGCTGGACTGATTTGTCCGAATATTTCCTCCCCACCAGCCTTTTGATGGAAAAAATGGTTGATTTAGGATTGATGACTATTTGTCTTTTGGCCACGTCACCGACAACCCTTTTTACCGGATCAACGACCGAAGGAATAACATTTCGGCCTTCGGCCGAATGGATGACTTTGGGACTGCCGCCCTCCATCACCGCTACACAAGAGTTGGTTGTTCCTAAATCAATACCGATTATTTTTGACATATAATGCCTCCTTCTAGAGACTGTTCCCGATTTAATCGGGATTACAGTCTCTTGAAAACCTTATTTTAATTTTTAACTTGCGTTTTTTTCTTTCCCACTTTCACCTGAGCGACCCGGATGATTTTATCCCAAAGCGTATATCCGGCTCTAATTTCTTCAATCACTTCGTCTTCTTTATCATTCTCAACTATTTCCACGCATTCCATGAAATTCGGGTCAAATTTTTTATGCAATACCTCAATCTTTTTAACTCCATTTTCTATCAGTACCCTTAAAAAATCCCCAACTCCCAACCTCAAACCCGAATCATTCAGATGCTGATCGGCCTTTTTAAGCGTATCCAAAACTGCCAAGAGTTCCTTGATTATTTTCTCGGCCGCGTATTTGGCGGTTTCCTCACGCTGGCTGATGACTCTTTTTTCCAGGTTCTGGTAATCAGCCAGGGCCCGCAAATATTTACTTTTTAATCCTTCATTTCCATCCTGAAGTTCTTTAATCTGTTTCTCCAACTGTTGACAAATATCTGTTTTCTTATTCATTTCTCTTACCAGTTCGAGGAAATTTCATTAATTAAGCTTCCGATATAACGGACCATCGGGATAACCCGCGGGTAATTCAGCCTGGCCGGCCCGACGACACCGATGGCGCCACTGTGAGATGGTGAAGAAAAATGGACAAATACCCCGCCGCAGGGAGACAGAAAACTGCTCCCTAACTCTTCGCCCATGATAACCGACAGAGTATCTTTTTCACCGGTATATTTCGACAAAACATTCCACCAGAAATTATACTGGTCAAGCGTATCCAGCAAGTGTTTTGTGATATCGATGTCATAAAATTCCGGCATTTCCAAAATATTGCCCACGCCTGAAGTATAAACTTCACCCTCATCTGTAGCGGCTAAAGACATCGTTTTCGTGTATTTGGATAAAGCCAGCGTCGCATCCTTCAAAATCTTCTCCATCTGTGTCCGGTGTTCCCAGATATTCTGTTTGACGGAAACTTCCTCAGCCACAGATAAATCCTTCGGTTTCATCAGTTTCCCGATGTAAAGTTTTAAGGCTACCGCTGTCGGCGTCCTTCCGGCTGAAGTATGCGGCTGTTTAAGATAGCCCATTTTGGTCAGTTTAACCATTTCATTCCTGATGGTGGCCGGAGAAACGCCCATATTGTATTTCTTGTCCAGGGTTTCCGAAGCTACCGGTTCGGCAGTTTCGATATATTCATCAACGACAGCCTTGAGAATCTGCAGTTGCCTTTGGGTTAATTCTGCCATAATTAGCACTAAAATATCACGACTGCTAATGTTTGTCAAGAGAGTCCTTTATCTGTTAGTATAAATTAAATGAACAGAAAACTGCTCTATTTACTCTTAATTCTTCTTTCTCTACCTCTGGTCATTATCGTCTCTGAACAAGTCCAAAGGCTTTTGAGTAAAGCCGCTCCCCAGCCGGCCAATATCATCATCGATACCCAAAACCCTGTCGGACCAATCCCTTTGGGATGGAACAGCCATGCCCAAGGCGGTGAAGAGCCGCCGCCGATGCTGAAAGCGGTTGCGCCAAAGCTGAAGGAGATTTCTCCCAAATACATCCGTCTGGACCATATTTACGATTATTACGACATTGTCAAACGGAAAGATAGCGGTTTCGAGTATGATTTTTCCCGTCTTGACGAGACTGTCGATGACATCATCGCTTCCGGGGCAATACCTTTCTTCAGTCTCTCCTATATGCCGAATGTTTTTACTTCTTCCGGTAAGGTAATAGATATCCCTTCCAACTGGAATTGGTGGAAGGACTTGGTAAAAGCGACTGTTGAGCGCTACAGCGGTAAATCCGGCCAAAATTTGACCGGCGTCTATTATGAGGTTTGGAATGAACCGGAACTGCCCCAATTCGGCAGTTGGAAAATCGGCAGTGACAAAGACTACCGTTTGCTGTATTTTCATGCGGCGACGGGAGCTTCAGAAGCAAAAGGGGCAAATAATTTTTTCTTCGGCGGGCCGGCCGTCGGATCGTATTATCCCAACTGGGTAAACGGATTTTTGTCTTATGTGGTACAAAATAATCTCCGGTTGGATTTTTATTCCTGGCACCGTTACCACAAACGGCCGGCCATGTTTAACCAGGATGCCCAAAATATCCGCAAAAACCTGGCCGCTTTCCCAAAGTTTGCCAAAATACCGCTGGTTTTAAGCGAATGGGGCATTGATTCGGAGAATACGCCTATTAATAATTCGGAAAGCGCAGCGGCTTTTGCCGTTTCCGCCATTACCCAGTTTATCAACGATATTGATCTGGCCTTTGCTTTTGAAGTCAAAGACGGCCCTCCGCCGGGAGGCGGCCACTGGGGCCTTTTCACCCATGAAAAAAGCACGCCGCCTCTCTCGCCCAAACCGCGCTTTTTCGCCTACTCGGCATTAAACAAACTCTCCGGACAAAAGCTCAGCCTATCCGGCTCGGGCACTTATGTCAGCGGACTGGCTTCAAAAAATGACCAAAAAATTACCGTCGTCCTGGGAAACTACGATCTGAACGGAAAAAATACGGAAAATGTCCCGGTCACTTTTACCGGCCTACCTCCTTCTTCTTATAAAATAAATTATTCGTATCCTTTGAGTCAGACAACCGGAAGCGCGGAACTGATCGCCACCAACGGAAATTTAACAAAAGAATTCCCGCTATCGGCTAATAATATTTTAGTTTTAGAACTTGAGGTCAATGCCCCCCTTGCCTCGTTTGTACAGGGGCGAAACAATGTCACTTCCGATCAGGCCCTGGTTCTGGCCGATAATGCTCCGTTTATTTTAAGTGCGCCGGAGTTTCGTCTGCGTCCAAGCGGCAATATAAGCTTTGACATTAAACCTTTTTGGCAAAGCCAGGAAAACAAAACTTTTCTGATTTTTGACGCCCCTTACGCCACCACCTCAGCTGTCATTAACCGACTATTTTTAGCTAAAGAAAAAAAAGACAGCGGAGATTTCCTGACTTTCGGCGTCGGGGGTAACAACCTGACAGACAGAATCAGCATCCCCATTGATAATTGGACCGGAGAAACCTGGCATCACCTAATGGCTTCTTGGGACATCAACGGCTTATCGTTAACTGCGGATAACCAGCCGGCCGCCAAACTGCAAACTCCAATTGATGTCCGAAACGGTATTCTCCTGCGTTTTTATCCGGTTAACGCCGCCATTGATAATCTTAAAATAATCTTGGGAGAAGAACAAACAATCACCAGAAACTTCAACAACCGGGTGGATAAATAAACGTTCTTTCTTTATCCTCTTATATCTCAAGCTGTTTCACTCGGGGGGGATTTAATTAGAAATTTTTATGACACGCCTGCCTAATCCAATCAAGAGTAGCTTTATCACAGATTGATTCGTCTTTCTGGTATTCTGCCACCATTGAATAGCAAGTGCTTTTTTCCCAATTATCATTCAACCATTTACAGTCAGACAATTGTTTACATTCATTTCTTATACCTACAAATCCGCCAACATACATGATACATTTCTTAGGATTAAGACTATAGTTATTTAACACATACATGAAGATAAGACATATAATGATTAATAATCCAATTAGGGAATAGACAATTTTTTTTACAGAATTCATACTTAGGATTATATTAACATAAAATCTTGGTCTAACGGTTAGGAAATAGCCTCATGTAAAATAATCATATCTCGGATTTCTGGACGTTGACGGCCTCCGCTGTGGTGTCGATTAAGACTCCCTGATACGGTTCTTTCTTTATTCTTTTGTATAACTTACGTAGAAGTCCTATTTGCGGCAATTCCAAAAACCAGGCCAGGAAAAGGTAAACCGAGAGGCCGAAAAAAGTCGAAACGCCGGTAAGCATGATCAGATTGATGGTTCTGGTGGTGTCAAAAACCAGTTGGTCAAAAAGTTTAAGCGGGATATAAAGAGCCAGACCGGAAACCGCCGATGATAAAAAAATCTTGCCGGCAGGCAAAAGTAATTCTTTATAACTAAAATAGCCTATTTTCTTATCAAGATATATCATCAGAAGAAGCATATTGAGAAGATTGGCAATTGTAGCCGTCAATCCCAACGACCAGACGCCGAGATGATAATGGATAATCATCAGTACCGATAATACTGTATTTAGGAAAACGGAGATTGCCCCGACTATCACTGGTGTTCTCGTATCATGCATGGCATAAAAAGTCCGCGCCAGCAGATGCACCAGGCTTTGGGCAAAAAGAGAGAAACTGAAATAAGCCAAAGTCGTCCCGGTGGTTACCGTACTTTCCCAGTCAAACAAAGTTGAAGCGCCAAAGACAAGCCTGACAATCGGTATCCGCAGGACTATCAAAATGACGGACAGCGGCACGACCAGAAAAAGGATCTGGTGAAATGAGGAAATAAAAGTCTTTTTAAACTCCGGCCAATTTTTTTGGGCAAAATTCAAAGAAAGGGAAGGTAAACTTGCTTGGGCGAGGCTGACGCCAAATAAACCGATCGGCAATTGCTGCAGATGTTGGGCAAAATTAAAAATTGTGACTGCCCCGGCCCCGAGCAATGAAGAAAGGATAAGGTCAATCGTCGTGTCTATCTGAGTTACCGCCAGTCCCAATGTCCTCGGCAAAATCAGTTTGCCGATTTCCCGCGCTCCGGGGTGTTTATAGGCAAATGACCAGTTATGCCGGTAGCCGTAAGAGATGATTGTCGGTATCTGGATAAGGGCAAAAAGGACGGCTCCGATAACGACGCCGACTACCGGCGCGTACAATCCAATTACCGGGGATAAAATAATGATGGCGAAAATAATACCCAGATTGTAGACCACCGGAGCCAGGGAAGAAATAAAAAAATTGCGGAAAGACTGCAGCATCCCGGTGATGAAATTGCCGATGATAAGCGGAAAAACCTGAGCCAGCATCATTATTTGGGAAAAAACGGCCATCAGATCAAGCTGCTGTTGGTTGAAACCGGGAGCCAGAACCGATGAAACCTGCCGGCTAAAGATTACCAACGGTAAAGAGATGATAAGGAAAATGACCGAACCGATATTGATTACAATTGAGGCCATCATGAAAGCCTCTTTTTTGCCCTTTGTGTCCAGATAGCTGGTAAAAACAGGGATAAAAGCGGCAGCTAAGGCTCCCATCACCAGAAGTTCAAAGATCATATTAGGCAAGCGGAAAGCGGCATAATAGACACCCAAATCCGAAGGTGAAAAACGGGCGGCTAGAAGCCTGTCCCGCCAAAGGCCCAGGATGCGGGACAGCGCAACCGTCAGCATGATGACAGTTGCCGCCGAAAAAACATTTTTTTGCTGGCGGGTAAAAAGTGAAAGTGTACCCCGAAATAGCTTGACCATAAGCCTCTTCTTTAGTATACTACCAAGTATATGCCAATCACTAGAGGTGCCAGGAAAAAATTACGCCAGGATAAAAAAAGGCAAAAACAAAATCTTTTGGTTAAAAAAGAAGTCAAAAAACTCATCAACAAATACCGCAAATCTCCTACCAAGGCTCTTCTTTCCCAAATCTATAGCCTCTTGGACGAAACCGCCAAGAAAAAGATCTTTCACCGCAATAAAGTCGCCAGACTGAAATCACGGCTGACAAAACTTCTCGGTAAAAAAACACTTAAAGCAACGCCCAAGAAAACCTCCCGAAAAAAGAAAACCGTAGTATAATCATAATTAATGTCTGCCCAAAAACCGAAAGTCAATATCAACCTCGTCGTGCGGGAACAGCCGACTTCTTTTTCCGAACAGTTTCTTGCCTGGGCCTTAACTTACGGCCGTTATATTATCATCCTGACTCAAATCACTGTCCTGATCGTTTTTTTCCTCCGTTTTAAGCTGGACCGCGACCATACCGATTTAAAAGAATCAGTCAGTCAAAAACAAGCTATCGTCGAATCAGTGGCTGATCTGGAAACAGATATCAGACGCGTGCAAGGGAAATTGGCAGACATCCGCTCGACCACCGAAAACCAAAACTTATACAGTAAAGTCCTGCATTTCCTGCAGGAAAATACGCCGGTCGACACTTACTACACCACCGTTTCACTTTCCTCCGACCGGATCACTTTCGCAGCCACTGCCTCAAACCTTCGCAGTTTCAGCTATCTTCTCCAACAGCTTCAGAAGGAAAATAAGTTTTCCGAGGTCAGCCTTGAGGATATTTTACGCCGGACAGACGGCAAGATAGAATATAAAGTAAAGGCCAAAATTAATCAGAAATTTTTCCAATAATTTTTATAATATGCAGCTACTCAATTTCAACCGTTCGCTTTTCACCCAAGCTTACAAAAAACTGCCGCAAATCACCAAAAACAAGAAAACCGTTTCTTACTTCACTATTTCCCTCTCGCTTTTTACGCTTTCATTTTTTGGCTTCTTTGCTATCCGCCCGACGATCATCACCGCAGTCAAACTGATAAAAAGCGTTTCCGATTTGAAAAAAATCGATCTGGAATATGAAAACAAAATCAGCGGTATCATCCGAGCCCAAACTGAATTCGAGCAAATACGGGACAGTCTTCCCTTGGTTGATTTGGCGATTCCCGGTAACGCCCTTTTTCATAAACTGGCATTGGTGATCGAAAATTTTGCCCAGGTTTCCGAACTTTCCATCAACCAACTACAGATCGACAATGTCCCGATTTCCAAACAGTCCCCTTCCGGCAAACTCCAAAAATACAGCTTTAGTTTAATCGGAATCGGCAATTACCAGGCCATGTCTTCCTTTGTCCAACACCTTATTAACTGGAAAAGGATAATCACTATTAATTCATTGGAATTAACCCGTGAAGGCGGAACTGATAATAAAAATTTGCGGATTGCCCTGAAGGCTACCGCTTACTATGAACCGTAAAGAATTTGCCATTATTGCCCTGATGATATTGCTGACGGTCATCGCTTGGATTTTTTTCAGCGTATATGGGGCGGGAAGAATGACTTCCTTGACAGAAATACAGCTCAAACAGGTTGTCCCGTTGACACCCACTTTTGATAATGACATAATCAAACAGCTACAAAAACGGGAGGATTAATGTACCGTAAAGAAAAAAAAATTCCGACGATTTTAGCCCTTTTCCTTCTTCTCGGGGGCTTAGGTATTGGCGTCTATTTGGACCGACGGCCCCAATCGCTTACTTCAATGGCTAATCCGTCGAATATACCGGTGGATGTCCAATTTACCAATATCTCTGATAGCTCCTTTACCGTTTCCTGGCTGACAGCCCAAGAAACGACCGGATCGGTTGTCGTTTCTTCGGACGTGCAAAAACTGACCTTTTTGGATGATGGCGACAGCGACAATCTGCCGCGCCCCAGAGATACTCATTACGTCACCGTAAAAAATTTAAGCGCAGATACGAGTTATTCGGTGAAAATCATCAGCGGAACAAATTCCTGCAAAGAAGAACAGACCTGTCCGGTTTTTTCCCAAAACACCGCTTCGAAATTGTCTTCGACGCTCGATCTGCCGCCGGCTCACGGCGTCGTGGTGGATAAAAACGGTAAACCTCAGGAAGGGGCCATCGTTTACCTGACGGTAAGCAATAATTCCATCTTGTCCGGCAAAACCGATAAACTTGGGCTTTGGGTGATTCCCTTCAATAATTTACGAACCGGTGATTTTCTCTCCCGGCCGAATTTAACCG
>JALHWS010000072.1 GCA_022866885.1 Candidatus Microgenomates bacterium
CATATATTTTTTCCATAAAACAACTTTTATACCCCCGGTGACAGGCGGCCGAACCGATTAAGTCTGCTTTTATAAGTAAAGTGTCTCTGTCACAATCGGTGAAAATATTTTTTACCCGTAATTTATTACCTGAAGATTCTCCCTTTAACCAGATTTTTTTCCGTTTTCGGCTCCAAAAGTAGACATAGCCGGTCTTAAGCGTGAGTTGTAGAGCTTGTCTATTGGTATAACCAAGCATTAATACCTCACAGGATTTTTCTTCCTGGACGACAACCGGAATCAATCCGGATGTTTCAAAATTTAGTTTTTTCATATCAGTCCCTTGTTAAAATATTTTTGGTTTTTAAATATCTTTTTACATCTGGAACCGTTAATTCTCCAAAGTGGAAAAGGGAAGCCGCCAACGCCGCATCCGCTTTTCCTTCTTCAAAAACTTCTGCAAAATCAGATAACTTACCGGCACCACCTGAGGCAATTACTGGGATTGAGAGGTTGCTTGATACGAACCGTGTCAATTCCAGATCAAAGCCTTTTTTTGTCCCGTCAGAGTCAATGCTGGTTAAAAGTATTTCTCCGGCACCCAGTGTTGCTGCTTTTTTGGTCCAGTCAAAGACGGAAGTACCGGTATCGGTCCGGCCGCCATTAATAAAGACGTGCCACTCGCCGGGACCGGTTTTTCTGGCATCAAGTGATAAAACCACACACTGACTACCAAAAATATTGGCGCAGTCGCTAATCAGTTTCGGATTTCTAAAAGCGCCGGTATTTACCGAAACTTTATCAGCTCCAGCACGAAGGATAGTTCGCATATCCTCAACAGTCCGGACACCGCCGCCGACGGAAAAAGGGATGGTGACCTCAAGGGCGGTTTTTCTCACTACCTCAAGCAGAATATCCCTGTTTTCCACCGTGGCGGTGATGTCCAAAAAGACCAGTTCGTCCGCTCCCTGCCGGTCGTAAACTTTGGCCAGTTTTACCGGATCGCCGGCATCACGAAAAGTCTCAAAGCGGATACCTTTGACGACTTTACCTTCAGTCATATCCAGACAGGGAATAATCCTTTTAGTCAACATAATAATTCCTCCAGTTTTTGAGTAATTGAAAACCGACTTTGCCGCTTTTTTCCGGATGAAATTGGGTAGCGATAATATTATTTTGAACAATAATACTAGCGAACTTCTCTCCATAATCAGTTTCTCCGACAATAATTGATTTTTCTGCCGGCAGACAATAATAACTGTTCACAAAATAAAAAAAGCTTTTATCAGGAATATTAAAGAATAATTTTTTCATTGTTACCTGGTTCCAGCCGATCTGCGGTATCTTTCTCTCTTTGCGGAATTTTTTTACTTGGCCTTTGAGCAGTCCCAAGCAATTGACATTACCTTCTTCACTTTTGTCAAACAGAAGCTGCATCCCCAAACAAATTCCCAAAACCGGTTTACCTCTTTTGACCTCTTCTTGGATGACTTTAGTTAAACCTTTTTTCGCCAAATTTTTCATGCCCTCTCCGGCCGCCCCGACTCCAGGGAAAATCAGAGCTTTGGTTTTTGTAAGCACAAGAGGATCGCTGGAAATTTCCGTTGGAATTCCCAGTTTGGTAAAAGCATTAGATACGCTGGCCAGGTTGCCTAGGCCGTAATCAATAATGGCAATCATAAAACTCCTTTCGTCGAAGGAATTTCACTGCTTACCCGCTGGTCAATTTCGCAGGCCTCTCGGATTGCGCGGGCACAGGCTTTGAAAAGAGCCTCAATCTGGTGATGGTCATTTCGGCCGTTTTCCACTCTGATATATAAATTGATTTTGGCGTTTTGGGCAAAGGCCTCCCAAAAGTCATAAATCAGTTCCGTCGACAGATCGCCGACTTTTTCCCGGGTAAATTGACAATTAAAATTAAAGGCATACCGGCCGGAAAAATCGACTGCCACCGTTGCCAAAACTTCATCCATCGGCAGGATAAAAAAACCATAGCGGTTAATGCCTCTTTTATCACTCAAGGCTTTTTGAAAAGCTTGACCCAATAAAATTCCTATATCTTCAACAGTGTGGTGTTCGTCAACTTCGATGTCTCCGGCAGCGCGGATATTAACATCAAACAAACCGTGTTTGGCGAAAAGGTCAAGCATGTGATTGAGAAATCCAACCGGAGTTTTGATTACCCTCTTTCCGCTACCATCGATATTTAAAACGATGGAAATATCTGTTTCCCCGGTTTTGCGGTTAATTTCCGCGATTCTTGGTTTCATAAAAGTATCTCCTTCAGTTGATTAACATTAGTAATTTGGAAATCACCAAGCGGACTTTTGCCAACATATATACATTTCATCTCCGCATTTTTGGCAGCTAATACGTCGTTGATACTGTCACCGACATAGATGGGATTTTGGACTTTCATCCTCTTTTTAGCTGTAATTAGAGGTTCAGGATTTGGTTTTTCCCGTAAAACATCTTCCAGGGTTATGACGGAGGTTTCTTGAATATAATCCGGCAGATACCGGAGATTTTTTAAGGCATACAAAGCTTCAAACCGGGGTCGGCCGGTGGCCACGCCAAGCCGGTATTTCAGGGATAGTTTTTTCCAGAGACTGAATTTTAATAAAGAAGGTTCGTTATAAATAAGACCAACCGGATATTTAACCGGAGCCAAACGGTTATAACTGGAGAAAAATAATCGTTCGCCTAAATAATAAGATTGAAAGACATCTTTTATTTTTTGGTATTTATCCGACTCTCTTAATTTTTTATCAACGCCTTTGGCTTTTTGCGGGAAATTTTTCCGCGGAACACCAGCAGTTAATAGTTCTATTAGTGAGTATGACAAATCCCAATCATTATTGTAGCCGGGTAATTCTTTCAAAGCCTTAATATCTGCCTGCGAAGCCCTGATTATATTGGAATATTCAGCCAAAAAATAGTTAACTGTTTTTTCAATGGCCAAACGGTATGATTGACTGACGTCGACTAAGACGCCGTCCATGTCAAAAATGATTCCATCAAATTTCATATGACCCCCTTGATAACTTTTAATAATTTATTATTTTCTTCCGGACTCCTGACAGTGATCCTTACACAGCCTGCCAGATACTTTTTATTGCTTCGATTGCGAATAATAAATCCTTTCTTTTTCAACTTTTGACACAACATTGATGCCTGCTCGCCGACTTTTACCAGTAAAAAATTTGTTTGCGAGGGATAAACAAAAAATCCAAATTTAGTCAACTTATTTGCCATTTTTTCTCTTTCCCGAATAATCATAGCGACTTGTTGTTTGATCCAATTTCCGTCTTTTTCCAAAACCGTTTCCGCCAGTTTATATGAGAAATAACTGACACCCATCGGGAAGCGGATACCGTCAAATTTTTGACTTAAAAATTGATTGCTAATCAGATAACCGACTCTGGCTCCGGCTATGGCGGCAAACTTGGAAAAACTACGCAAGATCACCAGGTTATCGTATTCTTGCAAAAGAGGAATAGAGCTTTTACCGTAAAATTCCCGGTAGACTTCGTCAACAACCACGATACTTTTTGACTTCTTAACAATTTCCTCAATAATTTCCGGAGGAATAACCGTCCCGGTCGGATTATTGGGATTACAGAGAAAAATAATTTTTACTTTATTTTTATCGGCCAGATTAATTATTTTTTCCGCGTCAATGGAAAAAGCCG
>JALHWS010000073.1 GCA_022866885.1 Candidatus Microgenomates bacterium
GGCGCCAATTATTTCGGGACTCATCCGGTGGTCACCACTTATAAAGACGGTAAATTCCGATCAACCGATTTTTATGAAGGAAACATGGCGGAAAGAGAAGAAATAAAAGGTTTTTCCTGGACGCAGAAAGATTTTCTCGCGGAAAATTATTTCGACAATAGCGAAAAATCCAAAACAATTTTATGTCAGGGGATTGACGCCGAAAATGGCAGTCTTGATTTGAGTTTCTTCGGCGATAACAACTGTCACGCCTGCGAGCACAATATCGTTAAACTGCAATATCCTCTTTAATCCCTAAAGGAGCGGATAATCAGGTTCGGTTTCTTGAGAATTGTTTCCACGCGATGAAATTGTTTTCTTAAAAGTGAGACGAACAAGTCTGTTTGCGGCTGATATTTTTTCAAATAAGAATGGTTAGAGATATAGATTCCACCCGGTGACAGATGATCATAAATAAGTTTAATAAACTGTTTCGACTCAAGAAGGGACGCGGTATCACAGCCGATGAAGAGATCGCTGACTGCAAGATCGAAAAATTCGTGGCGGTTCATTTTTTGGAGATAGACAAAAGCATCTGAAGTCACGATTTTGAGATTTTTAGTTTTTCCCAAATTAAAATACTTCTTACCAAGATCAATCATTATCTGATCAATATCCACACCGGTTATCTGACTATTAGGATGTAGGGAATTTAATACCTCCACCATTGAGCCGCAGCCTAAACCGAGGATTAAAATCTTTTTAACCTTACCAAGGTTGATGGGTAGATCTCTTAAAGCTGTTTTTATGGTCCGCTTGGCGTATTCTCCCGACTGCCAGTATCCGCCTACAGATGAACGGTATTGCCTGCGGTAATAATCAATCCGGATCTTGCCATTAATAGGAGAATTGACTGTTTCAATATGTTGGGGAATGAAAAAAGATAATAGATCGTTTATCAATTTTTTTACAGATCTCACAAGTTGATTATGGATTTATATCTGTCATTCCGGGCTTGACCCGGAATCCATTCAGCGGCTGATTACTTTGCCGGCATTATTCACGCATTCATTAACGATTGATGACGGGAAATTATATGGAGCAATCAGCTCACAGGAAATCGTTCCGTTGCCGTCGGCCACAATAACCCATTTGCCTCCTGATTTGGCCGCCAAAAGCCAGCCGCCGCCCATTTCTCCCTCAAATGTGACTCCGCCTGAGGCATGGCTGCCGGTATTTTTACTGATGGTGACATTGGTCTGACTGACCGGTTTGTTGTATTTGGCTGCCATGGCTTCGCGGATTTGCTCCAGATCGGACTTCTGCGGCGCAACTGTTGAAGGAATGTTTGTCGGTAATTCTTCTTGAGTTGGAATTATCGCTTGAGTGACGCTTGGAACCTGCGGTATTTGTTCTGTAATAACCGTTGGAGAAGGCACTATTTTCGGCAATGCTGGTTCAACCGGTAGTTGACCTTTGGCAATTAAAAAATACCAGGTAAGTCCGCCGCCCAGGATGAGTAGGAAAAGGCTGAAGAAAATAAAAAAACCGATTTTATAAAAAAAGCTTCCTTTGGGAACCTCAATGATTTCCACCTCTTTTTGTTTTTCTCCCATAGACTCCACCTCCTTAATTTAATATAACATAACTGCTTTCTGCTTTCATTTTCTTCCGTGAGTTTTGTTCCAGATAATCGCGAAAACCCATCCGGCAACGTATCCCACTGCCGAAGTAAATACTATCAATGTCAAGGCGGTAACTAAATTAAAACTGGCGACCGTAAATGGATTATTCAAGAAATGTATTCCGTAAATAAAGTCCAAAATAACCTGGGCAAAACCCAGGAGAACGAGTAGCGACCAAAAAGCATGCCAAAGTCCAAAGAAAATCGCAAAAATTAGCGCGGTGGTGTGTTCCTTCATTTTTTTCACCCCCTCTCCGAATTATGATTCTTTAATGTTCGTTCTTTTCAGCTTCTTCGGCTTCCGCCTTAGTCTTGTGGATGGTGCCCTCCGGATGGTTAGGTGGGGAGTAGATCGTATACAGTTTCAGCTCCTCATCCAGCGAAGTGTTGATGACGTTGTGCCTGGTTCCGGCCGGGATGACGATGGCGTCTCCGTCGCCGACGGTATGTTCCTCATTTTCGCCGGTGACGATTTTGGCGGTTCCCGACTCAATGCGGAAAAACTGGTCAACAGAGGTATGGACTTCGGCCCCGATCTCCTCGCCTGGTTTAAGACACATCAGTACCAATTGGCAGTTTTTCCCGGTAAAAACAACCTGCCGGAAAAAAGAATTTTCCAAAGTGAGTTCTTCTATATTTCCAAAATATGCGTTCATATATACCCTTCTTACTGTATCCCGATTTGATCGGAATCAGTCTAGAAGGAGTTATACCCGAAACAGTTTCTATTGTGGAGGGTATCATTTCCTCCTTTATATCAATATACCATATCTTCGGAATACGCAATACCTTGACATTGCATGGTTTAGCATCTAATCTGAAATCAGTAGCTAACCGCAAACGGAGGCGACTGAAATTTGTTTTCAGTCGCCATTATTTTGATTAGACGGAGCGAAACCCGCCTGCGTCCCGATTTTATCTGGACTACGGCTAGGCGAAGGGAGGTGAGAAGATAATATGAAAAAGATAATGTTTTTATCCCTGTTGTCCGTTTTGTTTCTGACGGTTAAAGTTGGTGGCGTACAGGCGTGTGGGTGTTATCCAAGACCTACTCATCAGCCGTTACCTACACAAGAGCCATTACCACCGGTTGATTGTTCATGTCCGAGGCCGCCATTACCAACCCTTGAACCATTGCCGACGTTAGAACCATTACCGACGCTTCAGCCCTTACCGACATTGGAACCGTTGCCGACGTTAGGACCGTTACCGACTCTTGCGCCCTTACCACCGATTGGTTGTATATGTCCGAGGCCGCCGTTAC
>JALHWS010000074.1 GCA_022866885.1 Candidatus Microgenomates bacterium
CAGTGAAGTAGGCGAGCATAGGTTTAGAGATATTATACCTTATATTCAATCATTTTAAGCCCACAATTTACCCCAGTAAGCTGATGTTGGGATAAATAACCAGTCGTTTATGCCTCTTCTTGGAAAATAATTTTAGCTGGCCCTATAATATGACACGTGCCACACCGTCTAGCAATTGTCGGTATTCCTATTGCAGCCTCCGTTGTTAGGCCTAAATAAGGGCAACCTAGCGCTTCAAGTCCATATCTAGATATACAATTAGCCTTATTACTACCTATTTGTGTAGTATCAAATCCTAGTAAAGTTTGTCCACCGGCTCTGCCAAGATCTGTATGTGTGGGTTGTGCAGCTTTTTGGTCTTTAGCTGGAGGTGCACTTGTATTCATTGAGAAACGATCAACTAGAGAAGTAGTTGGACTTTTTAGGGGCTGATCCGGTGTAAAAGATAAATTCATGGGGGCAAATATCTTAAAAAACCTATCATACGCCCGATCGAACAATCCAGAGGTACAACCCGTATTATAATTTCCTGTTTCCAATGTTTGTAGCGCCATATAAAATATCCTTTTTTATAAATTTGGATTTTGGGAAGTATAAAACATATTTCACGTGTTGTCAACGATTAATTGATATATTTCGATATAGTCAAGCTTCACAATTGTCTATCCTATAAGATTTTGTTATAATACTCCTCTATGTTTAGAGGAATAGAAGGCGGGCAATTTGCTCGTGACGAAGCATTAACTGGTCGAGATGGGCGGTTAAATTCTCTAGCTGATCTATCGGCTGGAGTGATTTTTATGAGTAAATTACCAGATAACCTTTCCGGTATGACAATGAATAGTAGATTAGGTGCCGGAGCCAGTAGAGCCGATAGAACGATAGAAGATCCGAAAAAATTAGGATTTATAAAGACCATTGATTATTTAAGAGAATTACACCCGAAAAAGGGAAAAGGAACAAAAGAAAAATATGGTGAATATGTAGATGCCTTAATAGCAATGAGCGCTAAATTATTTTACGAACAAACGATGGATACAGAAAATAAATACACTATAAAAACCATAGCATATGGGACAGGTATTAAAATAGAAACGATTAACTCACGAAGAGATGTATTAGTTGGTTTTTATTGTAATAAATATCCGGAAACGCAACCAGGTCAGAGTCCATTTGATGCAATTGAATTTGGGAAGATAAAACATCGGGGGAAAGTGAATATTTATAATGCTTATCAGACATCGATGTTGTTGCTGCATTTTATAGTTGCTTTCCCAAATGAGTTGACGAAAACAGAACTCGCTTTTGCCAGAGAATTATGGCCGCAACATCTGAAAGGAATCGAAATAATTCAGGAAAGACTGGAAAAACCAAAGATAAAGAAAGTTAAAGCAAAAGGTGTAAACATACAAGAACTTGTTGATGTTCTACACAGAAAACCATATCAAATAATAAATGATCTTCGCCATAATGAACGATTGCAGGTAGATTTATTAAAGTTGATACCTTCCGGTAAAACGATTCAAGATGCTGTTATTCCATTTAAATTAAAAGATCAAATAATAGCAGCGTTGCAGAAACAAACAGGATCATAAAATGATATAATATGCTAAAGATGGATAAAAAAAGGCCGATTGTCATTTCGCTTGGGGGCTCTCTCATTTCCCCCAATGGAGGGATTGATACCAAGTTCCTCCGAGAGTTCAATATATTCATCAGAGAAAAAATCGCCCAGGGGTGGCGATTTTTTATTGTCTGCGGCGGCGGTTCAACCGCCCGGCATTACATAGATGCCGCCAAAGAGGTAGTCGGGGACATCACCAATTGGGATTTGGACTGGCTGGGAATTCACGCCACCCACCTCAATGCCCATATAGTCAAAACCATTTTTGAGGGAGTTGTCCACGCCCGGGTTATCCAAAATTACGAAAAAAAGATTGTCAATTTGAAGCAGCCGTTGGTGGTGGCTGCCGGTTGGAAACCGGGCTGGTCGACTGATTATGATGCAACGATTTTAGCCCGTGATTACGGGGCAAAGATCCTCATAAATATGTCCAATATCCCGCAGGTTTATGACTGTGATCCGAATACCTGTCAAAATGCCAAGCCTCTAAAAAAGATTTCCTGGATGGATTTTGAGAAACTGGTGGGAACAGTTTGGCGTCCGGGGAGCAATCTGCCGTTTGACCCGATTGCCACCAAACTGGCTAAACAGTTGAAACTAACTATCTATGTCGTCGGACGGGACCTGCCAAATATTGATAATATCCTGGCAAACAGGAAATTTACAGGGACGATTATATCTTCGAGTTAAAAATTCAAAATTCCAATGACAAATGACAAATCAAATTCAAAACCTAAATGAATAAAATTTTTGAATTTTGAGCTTTGAGCTTGATTTGATTTTTTGAATTTTGACATTTGAATTTTCTAATGAATATTACCTCTTTAAAACTTAGTAATTTCCGCCTCTATAAAAAATCTTCCTTCTCTTTTTCTCCGGACGTGACGGTTCTGCTTGGATCAAACGCTTCCGGCAAAACAAATATCCTTGAGTCTATTTTTCTTTTGGCGACCGGTAAAAGCTTCAAGGCCGACAGCGACCGGGAGATGATCGCTTTCGGCAAAGAGATGGGGAGGGTGGAGGGGGTAATAACCAATAATCCAATTAAATTAGAAGTGATGATAACTAGTGGGGAAGTGATGGGAGTGAAGACGCCTTTCAAGAAATTCACTGTCAACGGGGTGGCTAAAAGAATGTTGGATTTTGCCGGAATATTGAAAGTGGTTTTGTTTTGGCCTGAGGACCTTGAACTGGTGACCGATTCGCCTTCACGAAGACGGAAATACCTTGATTTTGTTCTGTTGCAAACAGACCGGGAATACCGTCGCTGTCTGCTGTCTTATGAGAAAGGTTTAAGACAGCGC
>JALHWS010000075.1 GCA_022866885.1 Candidatus Microgenomates bacterium
AGTTTCAGATTACAGTCAACAGTTGAAAAAGTTGGGGATCGAGCACCAGATGCTGGAGCATCCCCAGCTAATATCTGTAGAAGAAGTCCAAAAATATCTTGGGTTTGGGATGGTTGATGCCGGTTCTGTTTTGCTTATGAAGGCAGATGATAAATTTATTGCCATCATGAGGCGTGGAGATACTAAACTAGACAATGAAAAAGTGAAAAGACTATTAGGCGTCACGAGTCTAAAAATGGCTACAGAAGAAGAATTTGAGAAGATTACGCGCGCCATAGTCGGAGCGGGACCTGTCTATATGCCGGGTATTAATCTTTATATCGATAAGAAAATATTTGACAAAGAATACATCAATGCCGGATCTGGAAGCTTACTTGTTACTATCAGATATAAGACAGAGGATTTGAGAAAGATTCCGGGGATTGAAGTGGTGGATTTTACTTCTAAAGAAACAGAAAAAACAGAAATAAAAAAAGAAGCATATCCAAAATTTGAAGAGACAGTAAAAGCCTTAAAAGAAAAAAATACTTCTTACGAGTTGATTAAACATCCGTCGATTAAGACGGTAGAGGAGGGTTTGGCTTTTTTGGGAATTGGGCCGGATCAGGGAGTTTCTTCTTTAATTTTTGAGACAGAGAAAGGATTGGTAGCCGTGTTGCGTCGAGATGACCATCAGGTTGATATAGAGAAAGTGAAGCATGTTTTAGAGGTTAATCGAATCAGATTATGCAAGCCTGCAGAAGTCTTAAATATTTCCGGTTGTGAGGTAGGTTATGTCTCACCATATAATCCGGGTTTTCCGATCGTGATGGATGAAACAATATTGGAGCAAGAGGTTGTTTATACCGGAAGCGGCAGTCCTTATTATGATCTTAAAATTTCACCCCGGAATTTAAAGGTATTTACACAGGCAAAAGCCGCTGATGTAATTGGAAAAGGTATTGTAAGGGCAAAATCAAGGATATTGTCCGGCATCACGCCTTCCGGAGAATGCAGTTTGCATATCGCCAATTATTTAGGCGCGGTAAAACAGTTTGTTCAACTGGCCAAATCTTATGATTGTTATTTATTTGTGGCCGATCTGCACGCTTTAACTACGGTTCAGAATGAAAAACAATTACAGCATAACGTGGAGACGGTTATCCTCAACGAACTGGCTTTACTTGGCGATTTAACCAACATCACTTTTTTCAGACAGTCGGATGTACCACAGCATGTAGAGTTGGCGGTCATTTTAAATAATTTTGCACCCTTGGGACTTCTGAAGAGAGCTCATGCATACAAAGATAAGTTACAGAAAGAAGTAAAGGAAGAGGATGTCAATATGGGGCTTTTTTCCTATCCGGTCCTGATGGCCGCCGATATATTAATGTATAAGCCTGATTTTGTACCAGTAGGAAAGGATCAGAAACAACATATCGAAATCGCCCGGGATCTTGCGGAAAGATTTAACAAAACTTATAAAAGGAAAGTATTTCCGCTACCGAAACCATATATTCCCGAAGATGTAGCGGTGATCATGGGGACGGATGGTAAAAGGAAAATGAGCAAGTCCTTGGGAAACATTATCAGTATCTTTGAAGACGAAAATGTCATTAAAAAGCAGGTGATGGGGGCTTATACTGATCCGACGCGGATTCATGCCGATGATCCGGGGCATATCGAGGGCAATATGGTTTTCACCTATCTGGATTTTTTCGGTAACAAAGAGAAAGTTACGCAGTTGAAAGAGCTTTATAAGGCCGGGAAAGTGCCGGATGTAGAAGTGAAAAATTATCATTTTGACTCGCTCATGAAATACTTTGCTCCGGCGAGGGAGCGTTACCTGGAGTATAAAAACCATCCGGAGAAAGTGAAAAAGATTCTTCAAACAGGAGCTGAAAAAGCCAGGGTGGTTGCTTCCCAAACTATGGAAGAGGTGAGGGAAGTGGTTGGTCTGACCAACCAATACTCATTCTTCCACTATTAAATTAAGTTGTAACCATTTCGAAGATAAGCTATAATGTTTGTCCAATGGTGAAAGATACGGTTTCCTTTGCCGAATTTCTGAAGCTGGATTTGCGCGTGGGGAAAGTTACCGCTGCCGAGGCGGTTTTAGGCTCGGCCAACCTCATCCGACTGCAGATTGATTTCGGCAAAGAGTACGGGGTAAAAAAAATCATCTCCGGCATCGCCAAATGGTATAAGCCGAGGCAACTTTTGAATAAGAAATTCATTTTTGTGGCCAACCTTGAGCCGAAGCAAATGATGAAGGAGATGTCATCAGGTATGATTTTGTGCGCTGATAACGGTGAAGAGGCAATTATCCTGCCGGTCGACAAAAAATTACCCGAGGGGACGATCGTCCGCTAAATACTTATGAAATCAACTGCAAAACCAAACGGCAAAAACGGTTACAAGAAAAACATCAAGAAAATTTTTGAGTTTAAGCTTAATTTGACACCCAAAAACATCATCCTTTGGATTATCGCCATCATCGTTTTTACCATGATCCTTTCAAACGCCCGGGATGTTTCCAAGCTTTTTCCGAGCAAGCCGCTTTCCACCCTTTTGCAGGATGCCAAAAGCGGGGAGGTAAAAAAAGTGGAAGTTATCGATACCAAACTGCTGGCAACTTACAAAGACGGGAAGATTTATTCGATCAATAAGGAAAGCCAGGATTCATTTTATAAAACCCTGACTGATTCGGGAGTTGATCCCAAAACCATTGAAATAGATATTAAAGACACGACAGGCGGGGCTATCTGGACAAGTCTTATCTCCAATGTTTTACCTTTAGTGCTTATGGTCGTCTTTTTTCTCTTCCTCATCCGGCAGGCAAGAGGAGCACAGGATAACCTCTTTTCATTCGGCCAGTCCAGGGCCAAGCTTTTTGCCAAAGACACGCCGAAAGTCACTTTTGCCAGTGTCGCCGGGGTGGATGAAGCCAAACAGGAGCTTTCGGAAGTGGTCGATTTTTTGAAAAATCCGCACAAATACCAGGCGCTTGGAGCAAGAACTCCTAAAGGCGTGCTTTTGGTTGGACCAAGCGGTACCGGCAAAACCTTACTTGCCAGAGCTCTTGCGGGTGAGGCGAAAGTACCCTTTTTCTCCATGGCAGGCAGCGAATTTATGGAGATGCTCGTAGGTGTGGGTGCTAGTAGGGTGAGAGATTTATTTAATACCGCTAAAAAAAGTACTGCGGCGATTATTTTTATCGATGAAATTGACGCCATCGGCCGGATGCGTTCAGTCGGAGTGATGGGCGGGCATGACGAGCGGGAACAGACCTTAAACCAGATTTTGGTGGAAATGGACGGCTTTACCCAAAATGAGAACGTGGTGGTGGTGGCTGCTACTAATCGGGGAGATCTCCTCGATCCGGCACTTCTTCGCCCCGGTAGATTTGACCGGCGGGTGGTTTTGGATTTACCCGACATGACCGGCCGGGAAGCCATCCTGAAAATCCACATCAACGGCAAACCGATTGCCAAAGACGTCGACTGGCAGAAGGTGGCCAAAAGAACCGTCGGTTTCTCCGGAGCGGACCTGGAAAACATGCTCAATGAAGCGGCAATTTTGGCGGCAAGGAAAAATAAAACAACCATCAATATGGAAGATATCGAAGAAGCGGCCACTAAAGTCAAACTCGGCCCGGAGAAAAAAAGACTGCAGACTGATCTGGATAAAAAAATGACTGCTTACCATGAAGCCGGACACGCGATCGTCACTTATAGACAAAAAAACATGGACCCGGTGCACAGGATCTCAATCGTTTCCCGGGGGATGTCTCTGGGGTATACCCTGATTCCTCCCCAAAAAGACCGGATTCACGAAACGAAAACTCACCTTTTGGAAGAAATCTCTTCCATGCTTGGCGGAAGGGCGGCCGAACAGCTGATTTTTAAAGAAATGACCACTGGCGCCGCCAGTGACATCGACAAAGCGAGTTCAGTGGCTCGGGACATGGTCGTGGAGTTTGGCATGTCTGACTTGGGTCCGATCAATTTCGGGCCGACAATAGATACAACCGAGTGGGGAGGACGATATTTCAACGAAGCACACATTTCGCAGGATATGCAAAATAAGATCGACCAGGAAGTCAAAATGATTATCGATAAATGCTACAGTGAAGCGGAGAAAATCCTCAAAAAGTCAAAAAGCAAGTTGGACCTGGTGGCCGTGGAACTCCTCAAAAAAGAGACGCTCGAGAGAGAAGACTTCGAGAGACTTATGTTACAATAATCCCCATGGAGCGGTTAATTATTATTGATGGAAATGCAATCCTGCATCGGGCTTTTCATGCCATTCCTCCTTTGACGACGATAAAAGGCGAACTGGTTAACGCCATCTTCGGTTTCCTCTCGATGATGCTGCGGATAGTCCACGACCTCAAACCGAGCTTTCTGGTGGTCACTTTTGACCGGGCTAAACCGACCTTCCGGAAAAAGCTTTTCAAGG
>JALHWS010000076.1 GCA_022866885.1 Candidatus Microgenomates bacterium
GAAATGGTTTTGTTAATATGCACATTGGCAGAAGCAGAATGGAGTCTCAAAGTTTAGGATCTGTTTTAATGCGAGACTTACGACAGATAAGAACAAATGAACCAGCTTGGGCAATTGGTAATGATATAAGAGGAGTGTCATGGTTGGTAACTCCTGAATTAGAAAAATTTATGGGAAGAGTTTTCCATTTTGATAGACGGCACGGAACTAATTATTATTATCCTGATATTCGGAAATTTTGGTCTACGGGAAAAATTGATGGGGTTGATAGAGAATGGGTAGAATTGGCATCTCCCGAAGAAATTGCATCAGTGTCAATAGATAATATTATTTGTTCACCTGTTAATATGCGAGAATTTGTTTTAAAAAGTGAGCTTCCGAAAGTGGGTATTATTACCATCCCTGAAAAATTATTTTTTCAACAGCAAGAACAGTTTGAAAAAAGTGTTCCTATACTTACATCTTTAGGAAAACCGGGAGTAATGCGTGAGGCGGTTTGATGAAAATTGACGATAAAAAAAGTCCCACCGAAGTGGGACTTTTTGTTTATTGGATCAAAGTGAGTGTTAACCTCGTTTTACATTTTTTGCGCTTGGGCCTTTTGGACCTTCTTCTACATCAAATGTTACGACATCGCCGACTTGAATTTCATCAAACGTGACGCCGCTCAGATCCTTCGAATGGAAGAATAGGTCTTTTACTTCGCCTTCGCGAGAGATAAAACCAAATCCTCTATCCGTTTTTGTTTTTACTGTTCCGGTCATAGATTTTTTGATAGATTAAGTTAATATAATCTACACTGCCTCCTTTCTGTCCATACATTATATCACCTTTGCGTCATATTTTATAGGGAATGAAGTCAATTTTTTCTGTTATACTTATTTCATGTTTGCCAAGGTTACTTCCGGGGCGACGGTGGGACTTTCCAGCGTCCCGGTCACCGTCGAAGTAGACATTTCCACCAAGTCTCTTCCTTCTTTTACCATCGTTGGCCTTCCTGATAAATCAGTGGATGAATCAAAAGAAAGAGTCAGAGCAGCTTTGAAAAATTCAGGGGCAGAATTTCCACCGCACCGGATTACTGTTAATTTAGCCCCGGCAGATTTACCCAAAGAAGGACCGGCCTATGATCTGCCGATTGCCTTGGGGATCCTTTTGGCCTCGGAACAATTAGTCGCCAAAGTAGACAAGTATCTGGTTTTTGGCGAACTGTCTCTTGACGGAACGCTTCGGCATACCAACGGCATTTTACCGATGGCCCTTCTGGCCAAAGAAAAAAAATATGAGGCGTTGTTATTACCCGAAGTAAATGCCCGGGAGGCGGCGGTGATCAAAGGGATAAAGGTCACCCCAATCTCTTCATTGATTGCTCTTTTCCGTCATTTATCTGGCGCCTCTCTTATTAAGGCATATCCGCATATTTCTTTCAGTAAACTGGAAGAGGAAAGAATCGCCGAGTTTGATCTCGAAGACGTCAAAGGCCAAGAGCAGGGAAAAAGGGCTTTAGAAATTTCTGCAGCCGGCGGACATAATCTTCATCTGACCGGTGTACCGGGAGCCGGCAAAACAATGCTTGCCCGCGCACTTCCGGGGATTTTACCTAACCTGACGGAAAACGAGGCTTTGGAGGTAACGAAAATTTATTCGATTACCGGCAATATCCCCGAAGGGGCTTCAATAATTAAAATAAGACCTTTTCGGGCTCCGCATCACACCACTTCCAGAATCGGTTTGATTGGTGGGGGTGCTCATCCCATGCCCGGAGAAATTTCTTTGGCTCACCGGGGAGTTTTATTCCTGGATGAGTTTCCGGAATTTCCCAGAAGTGTACTGGAAGCCCTTCGGCAACCGATAGAAGACGGGATTATTTCCATCTCCCGCGCCGCCGGTTCGATCACTTATCCGGCCAAATTTGTTTTGGTGGCCGCCAGCAACCCTTGCCCCTGCGGTTTTTTTGGTGATCCGGTCAAGCCGTGTCGTTGTATGCCCGGGCAAATCCTCCGTTACCAGAAGCGGATTTCCGGGCCGATTGTTGACAGAATAGACCTTCATGTCAGTTTGCCGCCGGTGAAAGTGGATAAACTGACCGGGGAAATCAAAAGCGAATCCTCAAAAACCGTCAAAAAAAGAGTCCAAAGAACCCGTGACCTCCAGACAAAAAGATACCGGAAAACCAACCTTGTCTGTAACAGCGATCTGAATGCCCGTGATATCAAGGAACTGATGCCGCTCTCAAGCGAAATGCTCCAGTTTATGCGGCAGGCGGTTGAAAAACTCCATCTTTCCGCCCGGACATATTACCGGACGATAAAAGTCGCCCGGACGATTGCCGATTTGGAAGATGAAAAAAATCTGGGGATTTCCCATCTGGCAGAAGCCCTGCAATATCGGCCAAAGGAAGAGATTCGATAACCGATTGTGTATAATATGGCCGTGATAAAAAGAATTATTAAAGCATTCACCAGCGTTCAAAACTTCCCTTACCTCTTCCTTAGTCTTTTATTAGTGATCTATTTTTTCCCCATCTTTTTCCAAAACCAAACTTTTTATTACGGCGATATCTTGTCCGTTCTGCCGCTTAAGAAATTCTTTTTCGACAGTCTGTCAAAAGGTGTTTTTCCTCTTTGGTTGCCGAACATGCTTTCCGGCTATCCGATTTTTGCCGACTCATCAGCCGGGACTTATTATCTGCCGTATTTATTCCTGCTGATTGCCCAAACCATCCGGGCAATCAGTGTCCTGGTAGTGATCCATTTCTTTGTAGCCGCTTTTTTCATGTACCGTCTTTGCCGTCACTTCCGGATATCAAAGACCGGTTCGTTGTCTGGAGCGATAATTTATTCTCTTTCGGGACTGATGGTTAATTACATTGCCGATCCGTCGAGGTTTTTTGTCATTTCCCTTTACCCGGTTTTTTCTTTGTTTATGGTCAAGTCACTGGAGAAAAAAAATATATTATTTCTCTTTCTTACCTCACTCGTTTTGGCGATGCAGATCTTTGCCGGGCATATCCAATACGTCGTCATCGAACTTTTGTTTGCCCCGGTTTTTCTTTTCCGAAAAACGGATATCAAGTTTTCTCAAAAAGTATTATTTTTAATAATCATTGCTATCCTTGGATTTTTATTGACCGCAGTCGTCATCTTGCCCGTTTTGGAACTGATACCTTATTCTACCCGGTCACTTATCGGACAAGACCTTTCGGTCTACCGTAACTTTTCCCTAAACCCTCTGTCTTTGGTGAGATTTGTATTTGCCCATTTTTGGGGGATAAAAAACCAGGGTAGTGCTTGGGGAGTGATGGATACTTCGATGCTTGGTTACATCGGTTTTATACCGCTTCTTTTAATCATGCTTAACCTCAAAAAAATATTATCAGCTAAACAAATTCGGCCGTTTTTACTGGCTGCCATATTGTCTTTGGTAATCTCTTTCGGGACTTACCTGCCGTTTTTTAAATTATTCGTCAGTACCATCCCGATATTTGGTTTTTTCCGCAATCCGATGTCTTTCCTTGTTATCTATACTTTTTCTATGAGTTTGATTGCCGGTTTCGCGACAGATTTTTACATCACCCAAAGACTTCATTTCAAAAAGACTTTCATTATCTTATTATTCTTCGCAGTTGCCGCTCTCATTTTCTATCTCGTTGTAAATATCGACCGGACTTTACCGCAGAATTTACTGAAGATGACTGCCTCATTTTTCCATAAAAATTTATCGGCTTTCCATACTGTCGATGTGGACAGGGAAATTGCCGGATTTATCACTCTTAACATCGCGGTCGTCAGTATCTTAGGATTTGTTAGTTTGATAATTTCAAAAAGAGAAATGATTCCGGTGATAATTTTTCTTGACCTTTTGCTTTTTACCAGGAGTAATTTTTTTACCATTGACGCTTTTTTGGTTGAGACTAGAAATCCGGTCGTAAACTTCTTACAGCAAAATCTGGGCAGTTACCGTTATCTTTCCTCTTCGGAAATCCTGCCGTTTAGCGGCATGTACGATTATTTCGGCCGGCTTGCCTTTCAGCCGCCTTTTTCCAAAGAGGGGACAAAGCTTGACAGGCAGGGTTTGGAGGAACAGTTTACCAATCAACTGCGGTTGATTCCGCCTAATTTCAGTTATTACTATAACCTGAAAACGATTGATGGGATTGCCACTTTTATCCTGAAAGACTACAATCGTTTGTTTCAAAAAAACAGCCGGTTAAACCGTTTCTATGAATCAGCCGGAAAATACAACCCTCAACTTCTGGAAACGAAAGCCGATGCCGTCTTGACGAAGATTGATTTCACAAAAATTGATTTTAACGACCCGCTTTTGGACGAGTTGTCGGTGAAATACTTGGTTTCCGACCGGGAGTTATATCTGTCCCATCATCAGCGAGTTTACTTCGACAAAGGAATTTCCGTTTATGAAAATAAAAACGTCAAACCAAGGGCGCATATCACTGATGATTCCGGTAAGGAGGTAGAAGAAGCGGAAATTTTGAAGGAAGACGCCAATACGGTAAAAATTCTCGCCGGAAAAAAGGGGTTACTCGTTTTGAAAGACATTTATTATCCCGGCTGGAAAGTTTTTGTTAACGATAAGGAAAATAAACTGCAGATAATAGATGGTTTATGGCGGGGCGTTATGATTGAAAAGGAAGGCAGTCTGGTGACTTTCCGTTTCCAACCCCGGTCGTTTTATCTGGGGCTGGCAGTTTCCGGCCTTTCCTTTTTATCAGCGGTAATATATTTATTTTGGCAATATAAGAAGAAAAGATGAAAAAAATAATTCTTGCCTTATTCTTATTTATATTTTTTTCCGGGAAGACTTGTGCTGCTGAACCGACATTTCTGATCATTAACCAGATCAGAGGTGAAGAGAATTGCTGTGAACCGGGAAATTTGGCATTGGTCCAAAAAATCATAAACCAGAAAGAGATTTCCGGTTTGCCGTACGGTTGGGCTTTGCGTTTTGACGCGGTCAATAATGATCAATATATTAGTCTGCTGAAAAATCTCGGCGAAGCAGGATTACTTTTGGAAATCACTCCGGATCTGGCGCAAAAAAGCGGGGTTGAATACCACGGACAAAGAGACGGAAGCGACTGGTACCAGGCGAAAAATTCTTTTTTGGTCGGCTATACACAGGAAGAAAGAAAAAAAATTATCGATACCTTGTTTGGTGTTTTTAGAAGCAAATTCGGCTATTACCCGGTCTTTACCTGCGGTTGGATGGTTGATGCCTGGTCGCTGGAGTATATATATAAGGTATATGGAGTCAGGCTGCATGAGCTGACGAAAGAGCAGTACGAGACGGATACCTATACTCTTGACGGCGGCATCTTTAACGCTCCTTACTATCCGTCATCAAATAATCCATTGGTTCCGGGAGTCGGGAATAATAAATTGCCGATGATTATTGTCAGGCAAACGGTCAGTGAAATACTTCGAAGTTACGGATCAACTAAATCATATTTTACTTCACAGCCGAACGATTATTTATCCGATCCGAAGAAGAAAGATTTTTCCTATTTTCGTGATTTAATCGAAAATATCATTGGTCAACAGTCGCAATTTTCTTTTGGCGTAATAGGCTTGGAAAATTCGACCAACCTGGTTAATTATCAGGATGAATATCTTAAACAGGTAGAATACCTTGCTAAACTTGAGGAGACGGGGAAAATAAAACTGCAAAAGCCAAGTGAATATGCCCAGTTTTTCTCCCAAAAATATCCTGATAATCCGGCGTTTTATTTAGCCTCCGATTTTTCTTCAGAAAAAAAAGAAGGGGTTTTGTGGTATTTCGGCAAAACTTAC
>JALHWS010000077.1 GCA_022866885.1 Candidatus Microgenomates bacterium
TAATATCCATAATCATTTGAGAATCACTCAAACCACGACAGAGAACAAACAGATCACTTCCTCCGCTTGAATCAAAAAACCCAGAATAAGCTACTACTGTACCAGTCTTCTTATACCAAAATTCGATGCTGCCAGTTTGAGAACCGACATTACCTGACAAAGGAAAGCTGGCATATTCTCCTGTGGCATCAAATAATATCCCGTTTCCATACTTACCGGTGGTAAAGGTGGCACCGGAAACCGTCCCGGCGCTGCCCACATCCGGAGAAGTCACTGCCCCGCTTGATTCTAATGTCGAATGCCAGGTTAAATCCTGCGCCCAATAGGCGGAAGTCACCGGTTTATAGTCCAGATTGTAATCCGTCCCGTCGGCAAGATAAACACCTTCCAGTGTAAGAGGATCCGGTTCGGTATTGGAGCGGTAATTTTTAATTTTAAAAAACGGATCATGCCGGTTCATGGAAGACACTACTGTGCCTGAGGCATGGGAAATAATAGATAGTTCTCCGCTAGTGGGAATACCTTCTAAATCATTGCCGTTAACATCATTGTAGGAAAACTTATCGCCCTCAATAAAGGCCACATGGGTAGTGACATCGGCGCCGTCAGGGAAACCGGTTGATGAAGTTAAATGGACATGATTCTCTCCGGCCACAGCAGCTGAAGCCAGCACATTGGAGGCATTATCGTCTCCATCAATATCCACTTCAATCTGATTGCTTGAGACGTTGGCGGTATATGTCCCTTCGGCTTCGTTAAACGTGGCCAAACCAATATATGAATCCGAAACAATTACATTATCAACATACATCTGATGAGCCACAGTTGGACCCCAGTTAAGACCAACGTCTAAATAATCTATATCATTATCGCCTGTATCCTGGCCGGTGGCATGGATAACATTTAAACCATTTAACCACGCATCCATTGTGCCTGCTGTGGCATGGCGGTAAACTGCAAACTCCAGTGAATACCAAGTATTCAATTTAATATAGTTGGTACCCGAAAGTGTGTTAGTACCATTAGTGTCACCTATCATTAATTGCAAATTGCCTGAACCATCCTGATAAATTGACAAATATCGCATCTGCCAAGCAATAGTGTCTCTAAAAATCATAAGGGTAACGCTATCATAATTAGCTAAATTTTCCTGAGTTAAATTGAAATACATTCTGGCATAAATGGTGGAATAAGCGCGACCAAATGTTTTATAAGCCTTAGCGGTGGTAGCTGTTGTTGCTGTAGTAAATTTAGCACCATAGGTGGGCGAATACACAGTTGTACTTTCGTTACCAACCGCAGTATTGCCGCTTCCACAGTAACCACTCTCCCAGCCATCCCCCCCGTCGCATAAGTTAGAATCACCTCCGCCAAAACTGGAGGCGAAAATCGGATAACCAAATGGTTTGTCATCCCAATTAGTGCCGGTAGTGTAGGTGAGAATATCGGGGTTGGTTATATCATTAAAGACACTTTCTCGCTTAGCTTCAGAGTCCAGGTCAGTTTGGGGTTTGAATAACATAAACATTTCAAAACTGCCTTTGCCGACCAGAGTTTGTGTTCTATAATCCAAAAATGCTATCCAGTCTTTTTCGACGTTATTGTCAATGTCATACCAGTCGGTGCCATTTCCGGCCGCAGCATTGGAGAAATAGCGGTCACCCATCAGTTTTGTTTTCCCAAAGATAACATCCTGGTATGATCCGGAGCCCTGTAAAACATAATATCCGTCTAAGCCACTAAGCAGATTGCCGTCTCCATCCGCGCCGGTTCTTTGGGATTCGGTGACGCCGTTTCCAAACAAAACGGTTTCCGAATACATATCAGCAGTTCCTTGATTAAACTGGAGATTAAACGGCCAAAAATCATCATTATATGTAGTGGCGTCAATGGAGACACCGGTGCCAAAATCAGTATCTGTGGAAATAAAAACGCCTTCGGTGGTAAAAGTGTAGGTAACGGCAACTTTGACCGGGTTGCTGCTGCTGTCGGCAAGGCAAACGTCGGCAGATGTGGAATAACAGCCTTCAACGCGGACTCTAACTCTGGTGGCAGTTGATTCCAGAATTGTCCATTTGCGCCTTGGGTCGTACCCGAATTTATAAGCAACGTTTTCATCGAAAAAATAACCGCCATCATAGATGGTAATGAAGGTAAGGGCCGGAGAGCTGTCATTTTGCGCCCGGTCATAGTATGCAAGAAAGTCATCAGTATCGTTGGTGTAGCTGTTGAGAATCGCCCGATACCGGTTTGGAACGTCAATTTGGATTGTAGATTCGGTAGTGGAAAGGGAAAGAGTAGCGGCGTAGACGGGTTTGACATAGGAAAGATAGAGAAGAAGAGAAGAAAGAAGCGAGAGAGAGAAAAAAAATAAAAAAAAGCTGGAACGGGAAGGAAGACGGATTTTCATCTTTAATCTGTTAAAGCGATGTAATCCCATAGTCTCGTCGCGCCGTTGCAAACGTAAAGCCTGTTGTTGGTAGTATCGATTGCCATTCTGCCTCTTTCGCCGGTTTCATCACAGTCTCCGGCGGCAGGAGCTCCGGCACTGGAATTACTAAACCGCAGATAACCGCTTGCGGTGATATAATAACTGGACATTGAACTGTCTGAACTTACGTCCCCATCTTCATCAACAGAAAATCTGGAAGAATCATCTGAGGTGCTTATGACAACAAGCATTTCGTTACTCTGGGGAGATGCTTTGTAAATATTTAACGGATATTGAGGTTGGGTTGTCCCGATGCCGACATTGCCATTGGTAAAAACTGCCGAGATAATGCCGCTACCCACAACGTTGAGAGGGGCCAGAGGATTAGTCGTGCCTATGCCTATCCATCCGGCCGGAGTTAATTTGCCTGTGTTTCCGTCTATAATACGGACATTATCGATCCATCCTTTGTCTAAATCGATCGGAGCAGACCCATCTTTGCCGTAGAGCCAGCGGAAAGCATGGACTCCGGCAGAGAGCGGATAGGTCACTTCCTGCCAGTCTACGGTACCGGAGATTCTATTCACATAACCGGCATCACGCGCGCAAGTGGAATCATGATCCACGCAAAATACCAGCCAATCAAAGCCGAGTTCAGAGCTTACTTTCCAGTAAAATTTGATATAACCGGGAGAAGTGAAAGTATAATCATAGTCTATATAGGAAGTCTGGCTGTCGGCGGGAGTGCCGCTGGCGGCTGATTTGGCCCCTTCCTGATAGACGGTAGCGGATTGAACAAAAGCGGAATTTCCGCCGACTGTCCAGCTAGTGGGGGGGAAACTGCCTTCAAAAGTTTGGGAATACAAAGTAGTAGAATTATCAGAGGTTTTACTGTTGCCCTTGATGTCCAGTTTTTCCGCTGGTACCGTCGTCCCGATACCGACGTTGCCGCCGTATGAAATCGCAAATGGGATAATACTATCGGATGTATTTTTGATACCAAAATATGATGTAGGAATATTGCCTGTACCACCACTACCAACACCTGCTTCCCAGACAGAACTTCCCGAGCGATTATATCTTATTAAAGGAGTAACACCGTATATTTCTAACAAATCCCCTGGACTCGTCGTTCCGATGCCGACGTTGCCCGAGGTGATCAGAAGGTTTCCGGCAGGGACGATACTCAAGTTCCCGGTGGTATTGGAGATAGTGGAAGCTCCTGATACGTCGAGTTTGGCTCCGGGGATGGTCGTGCCGATGCCGACATTGCTATTGATGATCGCATTGGCCGGAAAAGTAAAGTTACCGGTGGCAAATTGGCCGGAGGTGACTTGTGAAGCGTTGAGGTTGGCATTGCTGATCGCGCCTACATTGGTCATCTGGAAGACCGGCGTTGGAGTATTGCCGCCGGTGCCTCTGGCCCGGATAACGAAATTATTATTTGCGTCAGTGCCAAACAGATAATCAGTAGCGTGGACGATTTTCGGTCCCAAAATAGAGACCAGGAATCCGCAGATAAAGGCTAGAAGACCCGGATAAAAAATACTGGTTTTACAGTTGGGCAGTTTCATA
>JALHWS010000078.1 GCA_022866885.1 Candidatus Microgenomates bacterium
ACAAGGCTTATCAGGTTATATGGATAAAAATGGGGTTAAAGAGTTAAAAGAATTAGTAGGAGTAGCACACTGACATGGATTTCAAAACAAAATTATCAAATATTACAAAGAAAAATAACTCATTAGTTTGTGTTGGTTTGGATAGTGACCTGAATAAGCTTCCTCCTCACCTCAAATCAGCTAAAAATCCGCAGTTTGAGTTTAATAAAGCCATTATTGATGTCACCGCTGATTTAGTTTGCGCCTATAAACCAAATTCCGCTTTTTATGAAGCTGGCGGAGTTGAGGGGATAAGTAAGCTGAAATTAACAATGGATTATTTGAAGGAAAAATATCCGGATGTTCCGGTCATCCTTGACGCCAAGAGGGCGGACATCGGCAACACCAATGAAGGTTACGCCAAGTTTGCCTATGATTATTTGAGGGCAGATGCCATAACCGTACATCCTTATCTTGGTAAAGAAGCGCTCAAACCTTTTCTGGATAGAGCCGATAAAGGGGTGATCGTTTTATGCCGGACTTCCAATCCCGGAGCAGGGGAACTTCAAGACCTGCAAATAGACGGTAAGCCTCTTTATCAAATGATCGCTCAAAATGTAGCTGAGGCCTGGAATTACAATGGTAATTGCGGTTTGGTTGTCGGTGCCACCTACCCCATCGAGTTGGAAATTGTGCGACGTATAGTCGGTGATATGCCAATCCTTATTCCCGGGGTCGGGGCCCAAGGCGGGGATGTGGAAAAGACCGTTAAAGCCGGTGTGGATAAAGACGGCATGAATGCCATAATAAATTCCTCCCGCGGCATCATTTTCGCCTCAAGCGGTCCCGACTTCACAGAAAAAGCCAAAGAAGAAACCATTAAATTAAGAGAAGAAATTAATAAATTCAGGAGGTAATCATTTATGACCAGTGAAGATATTTTAAATATCTTTAAAAAAGTCGGCGGTTATATTACCGGCAGCCATATCGTTTATACTTCCGGCAAACATGGGGAGGCTTATTTAAATAAAGACGCCATTTACCCGCATACCAAAGAAATTGCTTCCATTTGTAAAGAAATTGCCAACCGTTTCAAGGGTAATGGTATTGAAGTGGTGGCCGCACCGGCTCTTGGCGGAATCATTCTTTCCCAATGGACCGCTTACTTTTTAAGTGAGTTAACCGGTAAGGAAGTATTGGGAGTTTACACTGAAAAAACTCCGGATAAAAATCAAATATTCACCAGGGGGTATGACAAATTGGTAAAAGGAAAAAAAGTGTTGGTAGTTGAAGATATTACTACCACCGGCGGATCAGTTGTAAAAGTGATTGCCAGCGTCCGTCAGGCTGGTGGAAAAGTGATGGCCGTTTGTGTTTTGGCCAACCGGGATCCGATTAATATTAATACCTCAACAATCGGAGCTCCTTTTACGGCTTTGGCGGAAATAAAACTTCAAGCCTTCGAAGAAAAAGATTGTCCCTTGTGTCAAAAAAATGTACCGGTAAATACGACTGTCGGGAAAGGCCGGGAGTACCTGGCTCGCAAAAAGTAATTGACAGAAGACCCCTATTTTTGTTATCTTTAAACATGCCGACCAAATTTATTTTCGTTTCCGGTGGTGTTATTTCCGGCCTTGGTAAAGGTATCTCTTCAGCCTCGATTGCCTTCCTTCTCAAAGCTAGCGGCATCCCCGTTACCCTCGTCAAATGCGAGAATTACTTAAACATCGATGCCGGGACCATCAATCCGATAGAGCATGGTGATCCGTTCCTTTGTGAAGACGGGACCGAGGCTGATATGGATATAGGCACTTATGAGAAATTCCTCGACAAAGACATGCACCGCCATAATTTCGTCACCATGGGCGAAATTTATAAGACGGTGATCGATCGGGAAAGACGGTTTGAGTATAACGGTGAGGATGTCGAAGCGATTCCCCATATCACCGACGAAATTACAAAGAGGATAAAAAATGCCGCCGCCAAAGATAAGGCCCAAGTGGTGATTATCGAACTTGGCGGGACAGTCGGTGAATACCAGAATTTATTTTATTACGAAGCGGCCAGGATACTGACTTTGAAAAATCCCAAAGACGTTTTGCATATCCATGTCAGTTATTTGCCGACTCCGCCTCATCTCGGTGAGCCGAAAACCAAACCGACTCAACAGTCAGTCCGGGCGCTCAATTCGATGGGAATACAGCCTGATTTCATCATCGCCAGAAGCGAGAAACCTCTTGATAAAAGGAGAAGGGACAGATTTTCCCTGTTTTGCAATATGCGGCCTGAAGACATTATCTCCAGTCCCGATGCCCAAACGGTTTATGAAGTTCCTCTGCAGTTTCACCAGCAGGGACTTTTACAAAAGATCTGCCAGAAACTTTCCCTACCATATAAAGAACCGGCATTAATTAGTTGGAGTGACCTGATTACCCGGATAAAAATTAAAAAAAGCAAACAGGTCACTTTGGCGATCGTCGGGAAATATTTTTCCACCGGAGAATACCAGCTTCGTGATTCATACGCCGCCCTTATGGATGCGATTGACCACGCCGCATGGGCAAAAGAGACGGAAGTGAAAACTTTATGGATAGACGCAGAAAACGTGGAAAAGAACGGGATCGAACGCTATACAAAAGGGGTCGACGGTCTGATTGTCCCGATCGGTTGGGGTGAAAGAGGGGCGGAAGGGATGATTGCGGCAGCCGGTTGGGCCAGACAAAATAAAATTCCATATTTAGGGCTTTGTTACGGGATGCAGTTGGCTGTGGTGGCATATGCGCGCGAGGAGATCGGTTGGCCGGATGCCAATACCACAGAAGATAACAAAAATACTCCTCATCCGGTAATTCACCTGATGCCGGCCCAAAAACAGTTCATGGAGAGACGTTCTTACGGAGGAACGATGAGATTGGGCGCCTGGCAAGCGATCGTCAAGAAAGGCACCATAGCTTGGGAAGCTTACGAAAAATATGGAGGTTTCATAGACAAAAACAAAGGCTTGACCAGTGAAAGACACAGGCATAGGTATGAGTTCAACGATAAGTACGTCAAAGATTTTGAAGCGAAAGGTCTGGTGATTTCCGCGAGAAGCGTTGTAGAAAATTTAGTCGAGATAATTGAATTACCCAAAGATATTCATCCGTTTTATCTAGGCACCCAAGGTCATCCTGAATACAAAAGCCGGCCTTTGTCTCCTCACCCGATTTTTTTGGAATTTATCGAGGCCTGCATAAAGAAGTAATAATCTTTAATGATTACTCGAATCGAGGTTTACAACAAAACCTACGATGCCCGGGCGCAGATCCGCAAAAAGCGCCTGATCGGTAGAGGCTACAAAAAAATCAATGAAGTTAGGTTGACAGACGTCTATACAATTGATAAAAAGTTAGCCGGTCCCCAAATTAAAGATATCAGCGCCAGATTGATAAACCCGGTTACCCAGTCAATAATAAGGTCGCAACAGAAATTTGACTGGGCAATAGAAACCGGCTACTTGCCCGGAGTGACTGATAACGTTGCTCATACCGCGAAAGAATTAATTGAAGACCTCCTAAAGATAAAATTCATTGAAGAAGAAAACGTTTATACCTCACAAATTACTTTCATAAAAGGTACATTAGACCAGAAAAAAATTAAATTGATAGCTGAAAGTCTGGTTAATCCGCTTATCCAAAGAATCCAGATAAAAAGTTTTCGGCAATATGTGAAGGATAAGGGGATGGATGTTGTTATCCCAAAAGTGAAATTATCACCGAAAATAGAGGTTAGAAAAGTCAATCTTAATGTTCCGGATGAAGAATTGACTAAAATTGGTAAATCCGGAATCGCCAATTCCGACGGTACCAGAAGAGGACCGTTGGCCTTGGATCTCCAATTTATGAAGGCGATTCAAAAGTACTTCCAAAAATTGGGAAGAAATCCGACTGATATAGAGATGGAATCGCTGGCCCAAACATGGTCCGAACACTGCAAACACACCATTTTTGCCAATCCGCTTGATGACGTTAACGAAGGGCTGTTTAACCGCTATATAAAAA
>JALHWS010000079.1 GCA_022866885.1 Candidatus Microgenomates bacterium
ATATTTCCAGTACGTTAATTACGTCCAGCCGTATATATTATGGTTATTTCATCATATTTTGAATTGGCAGATCGCCGCAGGGCAAAATATTGCTTTTTGGAAGAAAAAAGCTCTGGAAATAGGCGGATTTGATGAGAATCTTTTATTTGCTGAAGATATGGATTTGGCCACCCGTATGAAAAAGACAGGCAAGGTGATTTTTTTAAAGGATTGTATTGTGTATTCATCAGGCAGACGTTCCGATGAAGGGATAAAATATTTTTTCCGTGCGGGGTTTTCTACTCTACAGTTTTTTTTCGGAGTAAGGAAATTGAGAGGTTTTCCTGATATCAGGTAATTAAATACTTATTCCCAATTCTTTTATTTTCTTCCAAATTTGTTTTATTTTCTTACTGATGGTGATATCAAATTGATTTTCCTGCGGAAGAAGGCTACTTTTATTATTGTAACCGTCAATGACATTTTGCATTTTGCCGGCCAATTGCTGAAAGATTATTTGCTGTGAATATCTTCTTACAACTTTATTTCTTGCCTTTTGGCCGAGTATCTTTGTGAATTCGGGATACTGAAGAAGGAGTTGAAGCGCAAGAGGCAGTTGTTGTTTTAACTTTGATTCCGATATCAGTATTCCCGCGTCAGCAACCAATTCACTATGCGTGCCCGCATCACTGACAACAGGGGCCAAACCAATTGACATCGCTTCAAGGAGAGCCAAAGACATCCCTTCGTATCTTGAAGGCTGGACAAATATTTGGCAGGCTCTGATTATATCGATTTTCTTCTTTTCGTTTTTCACCAAACCGGTGAATATTACTCTTGGATCTTTATAATGGCGTCTTAAAATCTCTTCCAACTCGCCGGTTCCAACCAGAATCAGTTTTGTATCCGGTGGGGGATTTAGATTCAGAAAAGCTTCGATAATAAGTTCCGGATTTTTTTGGAAAGTCAGTCTTCCTAAAAACAAAATACCCGTCTTGATCCTTAGGTTTTGGGCATAAAGTGACTTTCCCGGCTGATATAGAGAAGTGTTAGCTCCATGAGGCAAGACGAATATTTTTTCAGGATTAATCCCTCTTCTGATATAGAACTTTTTTAATTTATTTGAAAAAACATGGACGGAATCCAGTTGTTTACAAAATGGCAGGTAGACTAGAAAAAGAGATTTAAAAACCAATTGAAGAGAACTTATCTGTTTATTAAAATCACTATGAAATACACCGATGATGGGAATGCCCAGTTCATGACAAAGACCAGGAAGGAAAAAATCAAAAATGGAGTTGCCGGCACTGATATAGACAATGTCAGGACAAATTTTTTTGAGATAAGAACGGATAATATTTAAAGTTCTTTCTGAAGGTAAGAAAATGTAACTTCTTTTTTCGGCTAAATAATATGGTATCTGGTAAATATATTTTTCTTTTAATTTCTTTTTGGCGAAGCGAAGGAAAAAAACTTTATGTTTTTGTGAAGTGAGGTATTGGTACAGACGTTTGTTATAAACAATTATCCCATCTATGCCAAAATCATCCTCTTTGTCAATAAATACTATTCTCATAATTGGAGGTTGAAGTTGCAATGATTATACATATCAGAAGTGGTATAGTAAAATAGACACATGGAAAGTGTATTTTTTTCTGTTATTATACCTTCACTTAATGAAGAAAAATATATTGGTAAACTTCTCAAATCCCTAAATAAGCAGACATACAGAGACTTTGAAGTAATTTTGGTTGATGGCAGGTCAGATGACGGGACCGTCGCGGTATTTGAGAAATTCCGGCAAGGTTTACCTTCGGCTTTCCTTCTCACAAGCGAAAAAAGAAATGTCAGCCATCAAAGGAATCTGGGAGCAGATCGCGCCCGTGGGAAATACCTGGTTTTTTTGGACGCTGATTGTGATATTGACCCGACATTCCTGGAAGAGTTGCATATCGAAGCGGTAAAGCGTAATTTTCCCTTTGCGACGACTTGGATCCGTCCGGATAGCGATGACACGGGAGATAAACTGATGGTTTTGGCATCCAATTTGTTTCAGGAACTGGGAAAAAGCATCAATAAGCCTTATGCCGGCGGATATAACACGATCATCAAAAAAGAAATTTTTAAAAAGATAAAGGGCTTTCGGGAAGACCTTTTTATCAGTGAAGATTTTGAGTTGGCTTTGATGGCCAAAAAGAAGGGTATTGAAGTGACGATTCTCAAAGAACCGCAGGTTGTCTGGTCACTGCGAAGATTCAGGAGTATTGGAACACTGCCGGCCCTTCGGAAATGCGCTAAATCTCTGATATGGACTGCGCTTAAAGGACCAATTACCCAGAAAATCTTTGATTATCCCATGGGTGGAGACGCACATAAGGTCGATAAGAAGAAAAAAATTGATCTGACTAAACTAGATACCTATCTGAAGGGAATTGAAGATCTGGGGGAGAAAATTAACAAATTATTGGAATAATTATCGTCGATATGAAAGTCATTGCCGATCTGCATATACATTCCAAATATTCCCGGGCGGTTTCTCCGCAAATGACGATACCCTTCATTTGGGATTGGGCGAAAAGAAAGGGGATAACGCTGATGACTACCGGCGATTGGACCCATCCTCTCTGGATCAGGGAGATTAAACAGAATCTGGAG